>NZ_JBIUVW010000008.1:0-125976 GCF_044743155.1 Pseudomonas sp. NPDC087697
CGACATTAGATGAAGAAGATCGCCGCGAATACTACCGTATCGAGGACACGATCGCACTGGAAATTCGGCCCCTGTCTGCCCCCGAAGCAGCAGGCCAGGAAGTGTTGCAGGATGCTTCCCCACTATTCAACCTGCTCAGCGAACTGCACTTGAGCGAATTCGAGTCACAGCACCTGCTGCGCCAGATCAGCGAGCGAGATCGAAACATCGCCAACTATCTGAAGGCACAGAACAAACGCATCGACCTGCTGAGCCAGGTCGTGGCACAAACCGTGCTCGGCAAGTTCGGTGAACCGCAGCACGTGGTGCTGTCGGAAGGCGGTATCGAGTTCGAGCACCACGTCGCCTACCCAGCCGGTAGCCATGTGGCGATCAAGCTGTTGCTGATGCCGCAAGCGCTGGGCCTGCTGTTGCGAGCCAAGGTCACTCACTGTGAACCGGAAAGCTTCGGCACCTTTGCAATCGGCACCGAGTTCGAAGCCCTGACCGATGCGCAACGACAGCTGCTGGCCCGCTATATCTTGCAGAGACAGGCACATGATCGACGTCTTGCACGCGAGCAAAACGAATCAGGCAATTAATTAAGGAAGACCCGTGACCCTAATCTACGGCCACCGTGGCGCCAAAGGCGAAGCACCGGAAAACACCCTGACCAGTTTCCAGCAATGCCTCAAGCACGGCGTACGCCGCTGCGAACTGGACCTGCACCTGTCCATGGACGGCGAGTTGATGGTCATCCACGACCCGACGCTCAAGCGCACCACCGAACGTCGCGGCAAGGTAGTCGAGCATTCGGCGGCGGAGCTTGTGACCTATGACGCACGCAAGGGCGGCCCGGGCTGGATCAAGCCCTGCCCGATTCCTACGCTGGAAGAATTGTTCGAAAAGTGCGATTTCGAGCACTGGCAACTTGAAGTCAAAAGCGCTTCACGCACCCGCGCCGTAACCACCGTGCTGGCGATTCGCGAAATGGCGCAACGTTTCGACTTGCTGGACAAGGTCACCATCACCTCGAGCTCGCGCGAAGTGCTGAAAGCCGCAGTGGATCTGGTTCCGGATGTATCGCGTGGACTGGTCGCCGAATACGCCTGGCTCGACCCGCTGAAGGTCGCGCAAAGTTATGGCTGTGAGATTCTTGCGCTGAACTGGACCCTGTGTACGCCGGAACGCCTGCAGAAGGCGCAGCGACAAGGTCTGCATGTGTCGGTATGGACAGTCAACGAACCTGCGCTGATGCGCAGGCTCGCTGATTTCGGCGTTGACAGCCTGATTACAGACTTTCCCGGTTTGGCCAGCGCCACGCTCGAGAATTGCTGAAATCGGTCTCCCCGGCCGGCTCAGGCCACCGGCCGGAGCCGCTCAAAAAAGCCGGTTGAGGCCGTCGTAGGCCGCTACCCGATAGGCTTCGGCCATGGTCGGGTAGTTGAACGTGGTGTTGACGAAGTACTTCAACGTGTTCAGTTCGCCCGGCTGGTTCATGATCGCCTGACCGATGTGAACGATCTCCGACGCCTGATAACCGAAGCAGTGAACACCCAGCACTTCCAGCGTTTCGCGGTGGAACAGGATCTTCAGCATGCCTTGCGGCTCACCGGCGATCTGCGCGCGCGCCATGCTCTTGAAGAACGCCTTGCCGACTTCGTACGGCACTTTGGCCTGGGTCAGCTCTTGCTCGTTCTTGCCGATCGAGCTGATCTCCGGAATGGTGTAGATCCCGGTCGGTACGTCGTTGACGAAGCGCCAACTGCCATTGTCGACGATGCTGCCAGCGGCCGAACGACCCTGGTCGTGAGCGGCACTGGCCAGGCTCGGCCAGCCAATCACATCGCCTGCACCGTAGATGTTCTGTATGCAGGTACGATAGTTCTCGTCGACTTCGATCTGGCCACGGCTATTGACCTTGACGCCGATGTTCTCAAGCCCCAGGGCGTCGGTATTACCGGTACGGCCGTTGCACCAGAGCAAGGCGTCGGCCTTGATTTTCTTGCCGGACTTGAGGTGCAGGATCACACCGTTGTCTACGCCTTCAACGCGATCGTAATCTTCGTTGTGGCGCACGGTGATGTTGTTATTGCTGAAGTGGTAGCTCAGCGCCTGGGAGATTTCCGAGTCAAGGAAGCTCAGCAGCTGACCGCGGTTGTCCACCAGTTCTACCAGCACACCCAGACCACTGAAGATCGAAGCGTATTCGCAACCAATCACGCCGGCGCCGTAAACGATGAGTTTGCGCGGGGTGTGGCCGAGGCTGAGGATGGTGTCGCTATCGTAGATACGCGGGTGGTGGAAATCGATGTCGGCCGGGCGATACGGGCGCGAGCCAGTGGCGATGATGATGTGCTTGGCCACCAGTTTTTCGACCACGCCGTTGGCGCAGACCACTTCGATGGTTTGCTCGTCAGCGAAGCTGCCGGTGCCGAAGAACACGTCGACCCGATTGCGCGCGTAGTAACCGGTGCGCGAGGCGACTTGCTTGGAAATGACTTTTTCTGCGCTTTTCAGCACGTCCGGGAACGAGAACCAGCGCGGCTCACCAATGGCCCGGAACATCGGGTTGGTGTTGAACTGCATGATCTGCCGGACCGAGTGACGCAAGGCCTTGGACGGGATGGTGCCGAGGTGGGTGCAGTTGCCGCCGACCTGGCGACGACTATCGACCATCGCCACTTTGCGCCCTGCTTTGGCGGCGTTCATTGCCGCGCCTTCTCCCGCCGGACCGGAACCCAGCACCACCACGTCGTAGTTGTAGACAGCCATGCGTACTCCTCAGAACAGGCCGCGGCACCCCGTTGGCACCTGCGGCTAAATCATGCCGGCCTTGCGGCATGAAGGAACAATTTGGGGTCAGTCGAGAACCCGGACACAGTCTATAGAAGCGTCAACGCCGCGCACATTAACCCTTGGTCGCGTCGTAGGCTAGTTTTGCCTGCACTACAGCACCAGCAATTGATGCCAATGACGCCGTATTTACTTGGCTTTTTCGGCGTTCAGGCGATCAAAAGCCTGACTGGTTCGCGTGACAAAGCCGGTATCGGTTCGAATCACAAAAAATGCACCGATGTCATGTTTTTCGGCGTAATCCCAACCACGCTCGGGGCCGAGAATCAGCAACAGCGACGATAAGCCATCGGCCATTAGCGTCGAAGGATGAATCACCGTGACGGACGCCAGGGTATGGGTGATCGGTGCGCCGGTTCGGGCATCGAACGTGTGGGAATAGCGCCGGCCATCCTGCATGAAATAATTGCGGTAGTCGCCTGAGGTTGAAACGCCGTTGCCATTCAGAACAATCACCCGTTCGACAACCTGCTGGTCATCGCGCGGCTCCTCCAGTGCAATCTTCCAGGGCGAGCCGTCGAGCTTCTTGCCGACGGCCTTGAGTTCGCCCGTGGCATCGGCGATGAAGCTGTCGATACCCATTTCCTGCAACTTCGCAGCGATCCTGTCGATGGCGTACCCGGCGCCAACGCTGCCGAAGTCAACCTCGACCGGCGCGTCTTTGCACAATTGATCGCCTTCAATCCGCAGATGAGCATAGCCGACGCGTTGTCGGGCCAGAGCCAAGGCCTCGGCGCTCGGGACCTTTTCATCGCGCGATTGTGGGCCAAACCCCCAAAGGTTCAGCAGCGGCTCCACTGTCAGGTCGTAGGAACCGTCGCTCGCCTCTGACAGTTGCTCGCCAACCTTGACCAACTGCAAGACCGGTGCCGGCATTGGCTGACAGCTGTTGGCCGGCAAACCATTAAATCGCTCAATATCGGAGTCGCTGCGGTAGGTCGACATCTGTCGATCGACCTCGGCCAGAATCAACTCGACCTGCTTCTGCACCTCGACCGGCCCCGGGGTACCCGGATGACGGATGTATTTGATCGAATAAGTGCTGCCCATGGTCGGGCCGCCAAAGCTTTCCATGGAATCGCCGTTACCGCAGCCCGATAAGGCGCCGACAAGCACCACGAAAACGCCCAGTCGCCGGTTCAACAACTCGCATATCCCCCAAAGAATTCCCTGACAGAACGCCAAGGCCGGCCATTATGCGATAGATGTGTGGGAGCGGGCTTGCTCGCGAAGAACGATGACGCGGTTTCCCTGCTTGACCGCAGCGCCCCCTTCGCGAGCAAGCCCGCTCCCACACTTGATCAGCGTCGCCCATACACCAGGTTTTAATTCACTCGGGTCCAGGATTTGAACTAGCTAATGGCTATAACGTTTAAGCAGCACGCTAACTATTGGTTGCCTACCGTTCTTGTTACACATATCGTTACAAAACTGTTCGCGGCACCGGCACAGACCATACCCGGCAGTGAGGATGTTTCAAGACCAGGGATTTCTAACAAGACAGCCAAAGTGAGTACGTCCAATGTCCTCGAATACGGGCAAAGGCAAAGCGATATTTCGCGTTGTCAGCGGTAACTTTCTCGAAATGTTCGACTTTATGGTCTATGGCTTTTACGCCACGGCCATCGCCAAAACCTTCTTCCCCGCCGACAGCGCTTTCGCTTCCTTGATGTTGTCGCTGGCGACCTTCGGTGCCGGCTTCCTGATGCGCCCACTGGGTGCAATCTTTCTCGGCGCCTACATTGACCGCCACGGCCGTCGTAAAGGTTTGATCATCACCCTCGCGCTGATGGCTGCCGGCACCGTGCTGATTGCCTGTGTGCCGGGTTATGCGACCCTTGGCGTCGCTGCGCCGCTGATCGTGCTGTTCGGCCGTTTGCTGCAAGGCTTCTCCGCCGGCGTGGAACTGGGCGGTGTGTCGGTTTACCTGGCAGAAATCTCGACTCCTGGCCGTAAGGGCTTTTTCGTCAGTTGGCAATCCGCCAGCCAACAAGCGGCGGTGGTGTTTGCCGGTTTGCTGGGCGTGGGCCTCAACCATTGGCTGAGCCCTGAACAAATGGGTGATTGGGGCTGGCGCGTACCGTTCCTAGTCGGCTGCATGATCGTTCCGGCGATTTTCATTATTCGTCGTTCGCTGGAAGAAACCCCTGAGTTCCAGGCGCGTAAACATCGTCCTTCCCTGCAGGAAATCGTCCGTTCGATTGGTCAGAACTTCGGTATCGTGCTGGCGGGCATGGCGCTGGTGGTGATGACCACCGTGTCGTTCTACCTGATCACCGCGTACACCCCGACTTTCGGTAAAGCCGAACTGCATCTGTCGGACTTCGACGCGTTGCTGGTGACAGTGTGCATCGGTCTGTCGAACTTCTTCTGGCTGCCGGTGATGGGTGCGCTGTCCGACAAGATCGGTCGTAAACCGCTGCTGCTGGCGGCGACCATTCTGGCGATCCTGACCGCCTACCCGGCGCTGTCCTGGCTGGTAGCCAACCCGAGCTTCAGCCATCTGCTGATCGTCGAGTTGTGGCTGTCGTTCCTGTATGGCTCGTACAACGGCGCCATGGTCGTGGCCCTGACCGAAATCATGCCGATTGAAGTCCGCACCACCGGTTTCTCCCTGGCCTACAGCCTGGCAACCGCGACCTTCGGCGGCTTCACCCCGGCGGCCTGTACCTACCTGATCCACGTGCTGGACAACAAGGCTGCACCGGGCATCTGGTTGAGCGGCGCTGCGGTGCTTGGCCTGATCGCAACGCTGGTGCTGTTCCGTGGCAACCGGCATGAACTGCGTACAGCACAGGCTGCTGTAGTCGGCGGCGCGCGGTAGATCGCATCGCTGGCAAGCCATGCTCCTACAGGATTTCGGTCAGATTTTGCATATGTGAACGACACGATACCTGTAGGAGCAAGGCTTGCCCGCGAAGAGGCCCGCCAGTACACCACAAATCATCGGTTCGCCATTTTCACAGACTGACTCCACCCCCCGCCCAACGCCTTGTACAAGTCCACCTGATTGATCTCCCGCGCCAGCTCCATCTGCGCCAGCTTCTGCTGTGCGTCGAACAACGAACGCTGCGCATCCATCGCCGAAAAGTAGCTGTCCAGCCCCGCCTCGAAGCGCAACCGGGATTGTCGGTAGGCTTCTTGATAATCCCCCACCAGACGCTTCTGATAGTCGACCTGGGTGAGCATCTCCTGACGGGCGTTGAGAGCATTAGCGGCTTCGCGGAAAGCGTTCTGCACCGTGGCTTCGTACGCCGCCGTCTGCCCGTTGAACCGCGCATGGCTGGCGTCCACCTGCGCCTTTCGCGCACCGCCGTCGATCAGGGTCAACGACCCCGCCAGAGCCACCGACCAGAACTCGGCCGGCGCACTCAACAATCGCGAAAAATCACCGGTCAGGCCGCCTACCGCCGAGGTCAGCGAAAAGGTCGGGAAGTAAGCGCTACGAGCTGCGCCAATGTCCGCGTTGGCCGCTCGCAACAAGGCTTCGGCCGCCATGATGTCGGGCCGCCGCGCAATCAGTGACGACGGCAACCCGGCGGGCACATCGGCGGTTGCCAACTGCTCACCCAGCACGCCAGTGGGCAACAACCCAACCGGCACCGGCTGCCCGACCAACACCTGCAGCGCATTCATGTTCTGCGCCACCTGCATGCGGTACGTGTTGATCTGAACCGCCGCCGTGTTGGTCTGCGCATCCGCCTGGTGAACATCGATTCGTGCACTGGAACCCAGATTGTAGCTCTTGCGCAACAACTCACCGTAGTGGTCCTGGGACTTGTAGGTGTTTTGTGCGAGGTCGAGCAGATTCTGATTGGCCTTGAGGCTAAGCCAGGTGCTGGCCACTTCACCGATCAACGCCAGGCGAGCCGTCTGATAGTCCGCCTCGGTCGCCTCGAAGCGTGCGCCTGCGGCGTTTCGCTGACTGCGGATGCGCCCGAACAGGTCCAACTCGTAAGACGTGAAGCCACCGCTGGCCTGAAAGGTGTTGGACGTGCTGCCTGAACTGACGCCGCCTCCCTGCGTCCTGACCTGTGACGGAAACTTGCTGCGGCCGGCGTAGGTGTTGAGTCCGATGGAGGGAAACAGCCCGGATTCGGCACCGGCGTACCCTGCCCTCGCCTCCTCGACGCCCGCCTCGAACTGACGCAGGCTGCGATTGTTCTTCAACGCCAGGTCGATCAACTGGCGCAGTCGGTCATCGAGCACGAAGCCGTGCCAATCCTTGTCGAACGCCTGCTTGGCGCTGCAACAGTCACTGGCCGAACTGGCTGGCCATTGCTGATCGATCGGCGCCTCCGGCTTCTCGTATTTGGGTTCCAGAGAACAACCGCCGAGCAGTAACAGCGACATGAAACATGAGGTGGATAAGCGTCTGTTCATGAGGCGCACCTACAAGCGTTGGCCGAGCAAAGCTCGTAACGAAGTGAGAAGGAAAGCCCAAAGACCTGAGCGGGTGGCGCTGATTTGCGGCAGCGGCTGCTGACGCGAGCGGAGGCTGATCGGGCGTAATCCAGGCAGTGAGCTGTAGGACGGCGCCTTGACCGGCCGCCACGAAGGCGGCGCCGTGCGCTTCTCGCCGAGCAACGAACGCCGTAACAAGGTGCCGAAAGCCAGGCCTGGTTCAGCCTTGCCGACCACGTTGACCGGCGCGTCACTGAACAGCCGCGCGATCAGCCGGCGCCGAAGCGTTTCGTCAAGGTCGACGAACCTCAAGCCCAAACGGTCCTCGCCGTGATGACGCATGACCTCGACATCCAGCCAGCCAAGTTTATTGATCCATACCTGCCCCCGCAGCCCGGGCTTGATCAATGACGCAACGGCACAGGAAATGGAGGCGCCACTCAGCGAAATATCCACCAGTTGGCCCGCCAGGGTTTTGCCGGCGAAGCGCAATCCACTGGGTTTATCGAAAGGAAAGCGCTCTTCGCCGTGCAAGCGCGGCCGGTCAACACACGCCACCAGGGTGGCCAGGTTGTAGATCAGCGCGACCACCGTCCAGCACAGGTTGAACAGCATATTGCCGTCGAACGCAGCCGCGTTGCTGATGGTGATGTAAGCGCCGATCTGCGAGAACAGTGTCAGCGCAAAAAAGAATCCGAACAGTTTCCAGTGGACCGTTGTGCGTGAACGATCCAGGCCCTTTGCCGTGACCTTGAAGGGTCGCCCGAACGGCCGGACCATGGCGCTGATGATCGTCGCCGTCACCGCCAGTGAGGCGACGATTTGGGTGACCTCGGTAAAAATCGGCAAGGTACGCCGGTCAGTGACCCACGTCCCGTAGCCCCAGAATGCAATCAACGCCGGCATGCCGAAGGCCATGAAATCCGCCGGATGGGCGTAGAACCCGGCAATACCGAAATACCAATACAACACCGGCGACACCAGCATCATCAGGATGAATGGCTTGGAGAACCAGTGCATCAAGCCATGCACGAAGTGCAACCGTTCATTGAGTGAGTAGCCACGACCGCGCAAGGGGCCCTCTTTGAGCAGCGCGACCTGGATCGTCCCCAGGCACCAGCGCCCACGCTGATTGATGTACTCGGTCAACCCCTCGGCGGACAAACCAATCGACAGTCGCTCATTCAACCAGCGGGTGACGTAGCCTTTTTGTTGCAGACGGCAGCTGGTGTAGAGGTCTTCGCAGACCGAGCCAGTGGGAAAGCCGCCGATCTCGTTGATCAAATCGCGCCGCACGACAAACGAGGTGCCCACGCAAAACGCTGTATCCCAAGCATCCTTGGCCGGCTGGTAGACGTCGAAGAACACCCGCTGCTCATCGACCCAGCAGGCGGATGTACCGAGGTTGTGCTGAATCGGATCGGGGTTGTAGTAGAACTGCGGCGTCTGCACCAGGCCGACCTTGGGATCATCGAACAATCCCAGGGTGCGCATCAGGATCGGCTGCTGCGGGGCGAAGTCGGCGTCGAGCACCAGTATGTACGGCGCATTGCTGCTGGCCGCCGACAGACGCAGGCCGTTGTTCAGGTTACCGGCCTTGGCGTGGGAATTGTCGGGACGTCGAGCATACTGCACGCCGACCTCGGCGCAGTAGTCGCGCAACCAGTCGCGGCGAGTGTCGTCCAGCACCCAGATGGTCACGTTGGGGTAGTCGATCGCCTGGGCGGCAATGATGGTTTTTTCCAGGATCTCGAGGCCTTCGTTGTAGGTGGCAATGAACACATCCACCGCCGGCACCGAGTGGCCCAGAGCGCGCAAGCGTTGCTCCCCGGCATCGGCACTGGCGTGGTGATCCGAGCGACAGAGCAGGACGATGATCGAAAATAGCGTGTAGCCGATCGCCAACATTTCGAAAAACAGGAAGGCGTAAGCCCAGACCGTGGCAAACCCGGAGTGTCCATCGGGCAAGGTGTCGCGAATCCGCCAGGCCACGTAATTGATCAACAACAGCGCGGTCAAGGCTCCGAAACCGGCACGTGCCATCCATTGATCACGGTGCGTCAGGCAGGTGAACAGAATCACCGCGACCACGGTCCAGAAATTGATTTGCACAAGTTGCAGCGTGTCCAGTGCCTGCATGTCAGTCAGCCTCTTGAAAACCGGTAAAGGGGTTGATGCCGGTGGCAGCGATCGCAGCCCAAGCTGTAGCGCCCAAGTGAGGCAGGTGGTAATAGAAAAAGTCGTTGGTTGTTGAGTCCGGGCCGATGGCCAACCCGGTACTGATACGCGGGGCGGGTGTTGCAAACAGCCAGCCATTGCCGGCCTGTTGGGCCAGCAACACATTCCACAGCGGCTGCGCCTTTTCCTTCATACCGCTCAAGCCCGCCACGGCGGCGGTTTGCGCGGTGCCCTCGGTCCATAAACCGTCCGGGTCGCGGTTGAAGCCATACCCGGCACCCGAGCGGTGCGCCTGATCGATAAACGTGAAGACGCGCCGCCAGTCCGCAGGAGGATCACTCAAGGCGATCAGGGGCCAGATCTGTGCGTCCAGTCCCGAGCGCTGGCGATCCGAGGTTCGTCCATCCTTCCCGGTGCCAATCAGAAAGCGCCCCTCCCCCGCGTCCCACTGACTCGATACGAATTGCCGGGCAATCTGCGCCTGGTGCGCCGAGCCCGGGTCGGGCGCAACCGTGTTGAGTGCCGACCAGGCCGCCGCCAGGTCGACGTTGTGTTCGGTGGACTTCCAGGTCTGCTGGATCTGCTTGGGGAAATACCCGTAGTAACCGCCGCTGAAACCCGCCGGAGCCTGTCCGTCATAAGTGTTTTTCCCGGACCACTGCAACACTCTGCGAGCGGCCTCCAGATAAGAGGAATCACCGCTCTGGCGCAACGCCTCCAATAACGCCAACGCGGCCCAGGCCTGATTACCGGTGGCACTGCTGACCTGATAGGCGTCTTGATTCCAGGCATTGCGCTCGATGCTCCAATAACCCGGCAGGCGCATCGACGACGAACCCACCGGGCCTGCCGCGTAGGCATTGCGCAAGCGTCCATCCTGATATTCCGGGTCATGAGTCGTGGCGAAAGCCAGTGCATCGGCAATCCGTCGCGCCGACTCGGCTTTGCCGCAGGCAAACAAGGCGATGCTGGCCAAGGCGTTGTCGTAGGTGAACGCAACCCCGCGTAACGCCTGGATTGGCGCCGGCTGACCATCCAGCGGCGGGTAGCTGGCCAGCAACACCGGCCCCGCCGCTTGCGATTGCACCGCATGATCCAGCGCTGCACACGTCATCGCCGCCAATTGCGGCTTGGCCGGCGTCGCCAGCGCAGATCCCCCGCTGCTCATCAGCATCACCCCGATCAGGCCCGGCAGCCACGGCCATTGCACAACGTTGCGCGGACTCATGAGTGAGACACCTCGGCGCTGGCCCACAGCCCTGGATTGCAGGTCATGGCGCGCTGGCTGTCGGTTAGGTCAGCGGCAAAAGTACCGACGACGTACACCGAGTTCTGCTCGGCATACGGGAAAGGAACGCTGTAGCTGTTAGGGCGAATGTCCTTAGTGCTGGATAACAACTGCACGACATTGGCCTTGAGTGGTTCGTCCAGGCCATGGATTCTCACCGTCAGGACACTGTCGTGATCAATCTTGCTGGCCATGCGTTCGGGAAACACTGCGACGACATAGCTTTCTTGGCAGTTGGTGGCGCGCAGCAAGGTCGACCCGGCTTGCACCACCGTCCCTTGGGGCGCCAACAGCTCTTGAACCGTACCGGACGAATACGCCGTGACCTCATAGCCAGCTGTCAACTTGACCCGATTCTGTTCGGTTTCAATCAGGTGGTTGAGATTGTCGAGTTCGCGTTGATAGGTCTCGCGGTTGCGGGCCTGATTTTCCAGGCTCAGTTTCAGGGTGGTCATCTGCGCGCTGAGGTCGAACATGCGCAACTGATCAGGGTCAAGGTAGACCTGCTTATTGGCGGCATTGACATCACCGTCATTGATTTGCAGCTGTGAACGGACAGACTCTGCCGCGCCTTGTAACGAGGCCAACTTGGCTTTCGAGGAGGCGACCACCGCGCCACTGACCGCCCCTTGAACGAACAACTCAAGGTTGCGCTCGACGGTTTCCTGCGCGTCCGTCAATCGGGCGCTGGCGGCACTGCTCTCGGCCTTCAGCGCGCGTTGGGCATAGAGCTGACGGGTATGAAACGCCGATTGATAGCGCTGACTGGTTTTCTCCAGCTCGTCGTAATACTGCTGATCGTGCTCGGCCTGACTGGCCGATGACGAGAGTTCCTGCTCCAGGGTCAAACGCCGGGTTTGCAGGGTCAGCAACGTCTCCTGGTTGGCCCGCGGGTTTTCAACCACTGCAATCTTCTGGCCTTGGGCGAAGGTCGAGCCGGGTTTGACCTCAAGCGAATTCACCACCCCCTCGATGGGTGTCGTCAGCAGAATGACCGGCGCATTCAAAATTGCCCGTGTCGCCGATGTCGACACCAGCGGCATCAGCAACGTCGAGAGCAACAGCCAGATGATAAATACCAGGACACCCAAGCCCACCAGACGCGGCAACAGGGACCATGAAAAAAACCTTGAGCGTTCTTCTGCCATGTTTAATTCTCCCAATAAGCCATGAATACACACGGCTATATGTCAGCACTGCGCAGCCGTCATGCCCGATTAGAACGTAACCGCGAAACACATTAAGCAGGATCAACGAAAGCGGATCATCAACTCCCCGGACAGCAATAAAGCCCGCACGGTTTATTTAGATTCAGTGTGATGTGAGCAGGAATAAGTTCCCTGTCTTTTTGGAGTATTAGTTGCCATCATGACGCACATTAAAACGCCACCATCTTTAAAATAGCACTGCCAAAGTTGTGCCAAAATTTTGAAAATTACCGTGAGTACTTGCCCGACAATACAGGCAATTTGCAGTCACCCAACCCCGACCAGTGCCGGAGCTGTCAGGGGGAGACACTAATTTCAGCACCCATCACTGTCAAGCAGCGAAGCATTCAATAAAATGGCGTCAATTATTGAACGCACCGTGTATTGGATCCATATACAGCAAGCAACAACACTCTTCCATTTCAACTGCTTATTTTATTTGAGGATTTTTTTATTATTGAATTTTTATAGCAATGACATGTCGATCTTTACAGCGCTCTGATTTGGCACACATCAAGAATAAAACGATATAACTGCACTGACCGGACATAGCAGATGACGCATGAACACTTCCAATTTAATAGATGATGTCTAATTGCTTCTTATAATGAACCGCTGCACATGAAAACGCCCCGACAAGTCGGGGCGTTTTCATGTGCAGCCAGGGCTTAGCGCGGCAACGCTGGAGAGTTCACATCGGCCGCCACTCAATCCTCCGCCCGCGAACAGCAATCCAGTTCAGTCAGGATTCGATGCGCCAGGCGCACCCGGGGTTCGTTGGGGTAGCTCTTGTTGGCCAGCACCACAATGCCAAACTTCTTCTCGGGGACGAAGGCCACATAAGCGGAGAACCCGCCGGTCGAACCCGTCTTGTTGACCCAGACCGCCTCCTGTGGTGCCAGTGGCGGATTCAATGCCGTGACGACATGACTGTCGTAAATCATCTTGTCGGCGTTGCCTTCAAGTAGCGCACTCAGCTGCACCGGGTAGTCGTACTGCTCCCAGATCAGGTCTTGAGTCATGGGTCCTGCCTGGAAATAGCCCTTGTGCGTTTCCATCAGCGCGCGACCGAGTTTTGCTTCAACCTTCGCGACTCCCAGATTGGCTTCGACAAAGCGAATCAGGTCCGTGGAGCTGGTTTTTACCGAGTAGGCCTCGTCGCCCAGTACACCGGCATTCAACCTGACCGGGGCATCCTTTTTGTTGTAACCCTGAGCATAGAGCGACAGCTTGCTCGCCGGGACGTTGATGAAGCTGTTTGGCATACCGAGTGCCGGGAAGAGTCGCTGTTCGAGCGCCGCCGCGAACGGCATCTTCATGCTGCTCGCCGTAATCATGCCCAACGCCCCGATGCTGGGATTGGCATAGGTTCTTTGAGTGCCCGGCGCATAAGTCGGCTGCCACGCCTTGAAGTAGTCCATCAGTTGTTGGTTGTTCTGTACCTGATCAGGCACCTGCAAGGGGAAGCCGCCAGCGGTATGGGTCGCCAGGTTGATCAGTGTCACTTTATCGAACGGGCTACCCGCGAGTTCGGGCAGGTACTTGCCGGGGTGGTCAGTGAGTGAAAGCTGACCGTTGACCTCAGCGTAGGTCGCCAAGGTGACCGTGAAGGTTTTACTGATCGAGCCGATCTCAAACAGCGTATCGCTTGTGACCTTCTGCTTCGTATCCTTTGAGGCCACGCCGAAGTTGTAGAACTGCTGCTTGCCATTAGCGGTCACCGCAATGGCCAGGCCGGGAATATTGTACTGCTGCATGACCCTCTGGGCGGCATCTTGCACGATGCTATCGAAATCCGACCGTTCGGCATTCGCCATGGCGAGATTGCCGAAAGAGACAGCACAGGTCAGCAATAGAAGCGCTGTGCAACGCTTTCCGATAAGGCGCATTGAAATCGTCCTCAGGTGTTTTGATTGGGGCGTAAAGGACGACAAACTATCATTTTGATGCGAAGGCTCTGGAGGCGATTTATCACAGAATATTTCGCCGACTCTGTAGAGGGCCAGTCAAACCGCACAAACAAAAACGCCCCGAACCAGTCGGGGCGTTTTCATGTGCGGCTAAGGCTTAGCGCGGGAATGCTGGCGGGTTTACACCGGCCATGTCTTCCATCACGCGAACCACCTGGCAGCTGTAACCGAATTCGTTGTCGTACCAAACGTACAGAACAACGCGGTTGTCTTGGCAGATGGTTGCTTCAGCGTCCACAACACCTGCGTGGCGCGAGCCAACGAAGTCGGTGGAAACCACTTCCTGCGAGTTGACGAAGTCGATTTGCTTATGCAGGTCGGAGTGCAGCGCCATGTAGCGCAGGTACTCGTTCATCTCTTCACGGGTAGCGGCTTTCTCAAGGTTCAGGTTGAGGATTGCCATCGACACGTTCGGCGTTGGAACACGGATCGCGTTACCGGTCAGCTTGCCGGCCAGCTCAGGCAGGGCCTTGGCAGCAGCGGTAGCAGCACCGGTCTCGGTGATAACCATGTTCAACGCGGCGCTACGACCACGGCGATCGCCTTTGTGGAAGTTGTCGATCAGGTTCTGGTCGTTGGTGTACGAGTGAACCGTTTCAACGTGTCCGTTGACGATGCCGAACTTGTCATTCACAGCCTTGAGCACCGGCACGATGGCGTTGGTGGTGCAAGAAGCCGCGGAAACGATCTTGTCGTCAGCGGTGATTTCGCCGTGGTTGATACCGTGAACGATGTTCTTCAGCTTGCCTTTGCCCGGCGCGGTCAGAACAACGCGGTCGATACCCGGGCAGGACAGGTGCTGGCCCAGGCCGTCGGCGTCACGCCATACGCCAGTGTTGTCCACCAGCAGCGCGTTTTTGATGCCGTACTGGGTGTAGTCCACTTCAGTCGGGTTCTTCGCGTAGATAACCTGGATCAGGTTGCCGTTGGCGGTGATGGTGTTGTTGGCCTCATCGATAGTGATGGTGCCATTGAACGAACCATGAACCGAATCGCGACGCAGCAGGCTGGCGCGTTTGACCAGATCGTTTTCAGCGCCTTTGCGCACAACGATGGCGCGCAGACGCAGGCCGTCGCCACCACCGGTTTTTTCGATCAGGATGCGTGCCAGCAGACGGCCGATACGACCGAAGCCGTACAGCACAACGTCGGTGCCTTTGCGTGCGCTAGCGTTTTGCTGACCCACTACATCGGCCAGTTCTTCACGGACGAACTGCTCGGCAGTGCGGCCATTGCCTTCGGCCTTGAACTTGACCGCCAGCTTGCCCAGGTCTACCGAAGCGGCGCCGAGCTTGAGCTCGCTCATCGCTTTGAGCAGCGGGAATGTTTCGTGAACGGACAGTTCGGCGTCATCGGACTGACGATGGCGAGCAAAGCGGTGAGCTTTGAGAATCGCGATGACAGACTGGTTGATCAGGCTGCGGCCATAGATCGAACTCACCACGTTGTTATTGCGGTAGAGCTGACCGATAAGCGGAATCATCGCTTCTGCGAGTGCTTCACGGTCGATCCATTCACCAAGACACTGGTCGGGCTTCTGAGTCACGGGAACCTTCCACATGTAGGGGCTGAAAAAAGGGGCTACATTATGCCGCCGAGTCGTCTGCGGAGCAATGCACGCCTATCGCAACATGGTTTTCCTTTCGTCGGCGGTAGTCTGCAACTGACAGCCGGCACCTTCGCCCGCTACAATTACCGACTTTGTCGCAACGCTGGAGCTCAACCTTCCGTGCCCGTTCTGCGTCTACCGCTTCTCCCTGCCGCGGCAGGTAAACAGCACTGGGGCAACCTGCCTGGTGCCGCCCTGAGCCTGGCCATTGCCGAGGCCGCCAGCGCTGCCAAGCGCTTTACCCTGCTACTGACCGCCGACAGCCAAAGTGCCGAACGGCTGGAACAGGAGCTGAGTTTCTTCGCCCCCGATTTGCCGGTGCTGCATTTCCCGGACTGGGAAACCCTGCCTTACGACCTGTTTTCGCCGCATCAGGACATTATATCCCAGCGCATCGCCAGCCTGTATCGCCTGCCTGAGCTGAGCCATGGCGTTTTGGTAGTGCCGATCACCACCGCCCTACATCGCCTGGCACCGACCAAATTCCTGCTCGGTAGCAGCCTGGTGCTGGACATCGGCCAGAAACTCGACGTCGAGCAAATGCGTACGCGGCTGGAGGCCAGCGGCTACCGCTGCGTCGACACTGTTTATGAGCACGGCGAATTTGCGGTGCGTGGTGCGCTGATCGACCTGTTCCCGATGGGCAGCAAACTGCCCTACCGCATCGACCTGTTCGATGACGAAATCGAGACGCTGCGTACCTTCGACCCGGAAAACCAGCGCTCCATCGACAAGGTCGAATCGGTTCGACTGTTGCCGGCGCGCGAGTTTCCGTTGCAAAAAGACGCGGTTACCCGTTTCAAGGCACGCTTCCGTGAGCGCTTCGATGTCGATTTCCGTCGCTGCCCGATCTTCCAGGACCTGAGCAGCGGGATTACCCCGGCCGGTATCGAGTACTACCTGCCGCTGTTCTTCGACGAAACCTCCACGCTGTTCGACTACCTGCCGCAGGACACCCAGGTGTTTTCCCTGCCGGGCATCGAACAGGCGGCGGAGAATTTCTGGAACGACGTGCGTAACCGCTACGAAGAGCGCCGTATCGATCCATCTCGGCCATTGTTACCGCCGGCCGAACTGTTCCTGCCGGTAGAAGACTGCTTCGCACGTCTCAAGAGCTGGCCGCGCGTGGTTGCCAGCCAGCAAGACGTCGAAACCGGTGTCGGCCGCGAGCGCTTCCCGGCCACACCATTGCCGAACCTCGCCATCGAAGCCAAGGCCAACCAGCCGCTGGAAGCGCTGTCGAACTTCCTCGATGCGTTTTCCGGTCGCGTGCTGTTTACCGCCGAGTCGGCCGGTCGCCGCGAAGTGTTGCTGGAACTGCTGGAACGCCTGAAGCTGCGACCGAAAACCGTCGACAACTGGCCGGATTTCGTCGCTGGCAAAGAACGCCTGGCGATCACCATCGCACCACTGGATGAAGGCCTGCTGCTGGACGATCCGGCCCTGGCACTGATCGCCGAAAGTCCGTTGTTCGGTCAACGAGTGATGCAGCGTCGTCGTCGCGAGAAACGCGCCGACGCCAATAACGATGCGGTGATCAAAAACCTCACCGAGCTGCGCGAAGGCGCGCCGGTGGTGCATATCGATCACGGCGTTGGCCGTTATTTGGGCCTCGCGACTCTGGAAATCGAAAACCAGGCCGCCGAGTTCCTGACCCTCGAATACGCCGAGGGCGCCAAGCTTTATGTGCCCGTCGCCAACCTGCATTTGATCGCCCGTTACACTGGCAGCGACGATGCACTGGCGCCGCTGCACCGCCTCGGCTCCGAAACCTGGCAGAAGGCCAAACGCAAAGCCGCCGAACAGGTGCGCGACGTCGCCGCCGAATTGCTCGACATCTATGCTCGCCGCGCGGCCCGCGAGGGTTATGCCTTCGCCGACCCGAAAGCCGATTACGCAACCTTCAGCGCCGGCTTCCCGTTTGAAGAAACTCCGGACCAGCAAACCACCATCGACGCGGTACGCGAAGACATGCTCGCGCCGAGACCGATGGATCGACTGGTCTGCGGCGACGTCGGTTTCGGCAAGACCGAAGTGGCGATGCGCGCGGCATTCATTGCCGTGCACGGCGGACGTCAGGTAGCGATTCTGGTGCCGACCACCCTGCTCGCCCAGCAGCACTACAACAGCTTCCGCGACCGCTTCGCCGACTGGCCAGTGACCGTGGAAGTGATGAGCCGCTTCAAGTCGACCAAGGAAGTGAATGCCGCCGTCGCCGATCTCGCCGAAGGCAGGATCGACATCGTCATCGGCACGCACAAGCTGCTGCAAGACGACGTGAAGATCAAAAACCTCGGGCTGGTGATCATCGACGAAGAACACCGTTTTGGTGTTCGTCAGAAGGAACAGCTCAAGGCTCTGCGCAGCGAAGTCGACATCCTGACCCTGACCGCCACGCCGATTCCGCGCACGCTGAACATGGCGGTGTCAGGCATGCGCGATCTGTCGATCATCGCCACGCCGCCGGCACGACGCTTGTCGGTGCGCACCTTCGTCATGGAACAAAACAAGAGCACGGTCAAAGAAGCCCTGCTTCGTGAGTTGCTGCGTGGCGGCCAGGTCTATTACCTGCACAACGATGTAAAAACCATCGAGAAATGCGCTGCCGACCTCGCTGAACTGGTGCCGGAGGCACGGATCGGTATCGGTCACGGGCAAATGCGCGAGCGCGAACTCGAACAGGTGATGAGCGACTTCTACCACAAGCGCTTCAACGTGCTGATCGCCTCGACCATCATCGAGACCGGCATCGACGTACCGAGCGCCAACACCATCATCATCGAGCGTGCCGACAAGTTCGGTCTGGCACAGTTGCACCAGCTGCGTGGCCGCGTCGGTCGCAGCCACCACCAGGCTTACGCCTACCTGCTGACACCGCCGCGCCAACAGATCACCCCGGACGCGGAGAAGCGTCTGGAAGCCATCGCCAACACCCAGGACCTGGGCGCAGGCTTCGTGCTCGCCACCAACGACCTGGAAATCCGTGGCGCGGGAGAACTGCTGGGCGACGGCCAGAGCGGACAGATCCAGGCCGTCGGTTTCACCCTGTACATGGAAATGCTCGAACGCGCGGTGAAATCGATCCGCAAGGGCGAGCAGCCAAACCTCGATCAACCGCTGGGTGGCGGCCCGGAAATCAACCTGCGTTTGCCGGCGCTGATCCCGGAAAACTACCTGCCGGACGTCCACGCACGACTGATCCTCTACAAACGCATCGCTTCGGCGACCGATGAGGACGGCCTCAAAGACCTGCAAGTGGAGATGATCGACCGCTTCGGCCTGCTGCCCGAACCGACCAAGAACCTGGTGCGCATGACCTTGCTGAAACTACAGGCCGAGCAACTGGGGATCAAGAAAGTCGACGGTGGCCCGCAAGGCGGCCGTATCGAGTTCGGCGCGCAAACGCCGGTCGATCCGCTGGTGCTGATCAAGCTGATCCAGGGCCAACCCAACCGCTACAAATTCGAAGGCGCCACGATGTTCAAATTCATGGTGCCGATGGAGCGCCCGGAAGAGCGTTTCAATACATTGGAGGCACTGTTTGAGCGCCTCACTCCAAAAACTGCTTGAAGGACGCCGCATGCGCCTGTTTCGCTCATTGACCCTGTTGCTGACCCTCGTCGCCCCAACGGCGTTTGCCGACAGCCTGTATCAGGTTGAAATGATCCTGGTCCGCCAGAACGCCGTACCGGCCATTGTCAGCCGCGCCGCGCCAGAAGACTGGGCCGCTGGAGCGCAGCCGGTAAACCCCGACAGCCTGCGCACGCCGAGCCTCAGCACCGAAGCGCAGAAGTTGCGTGCAAGTAGCGATTACACGGTGCTGCTGCAAAAAGCCTGGCAACAGAATCTCGGCGAAAACGCCAGTAAAGTGTCGATTAGTGATGGCAAGGAACAGTTCGGCCAATTCCCGATCGAAGGCACGCTGAACCTGAAACTCGGCCGCTTCACCGACGTCGACGCGAACTTCTGGGTCAACCAGTTCAGCGCCAATGGCATGGTCACCGCCAGCGAACGCCTGAAGCAGCAAAGCCACACTAAAAACGGTCAGTTGAACTACCTCGACAACGGCCACCTGGCCCTGCTGATCAAGATCACTTCGCTGACTGCACCTGCGCGTCCGCCAGTCCCTGACGTTCTCCCGGACTGATTGAAGTCCCTATGCCCCCGAGCCTGAGCAAACCCCTGGCCCCTTCCTGGGTCAGCCGATTCAAGGAACAAAGCCTGGAACGTGGCCGCCGCTACGCACTGGAAAACCGCGTCAGGATCGTCGAAGCCGGCGACAGCACCATCACCGCCAGCTGCGAAGGCTCTGGCGGCAATGTTTACCGTCAGACCATTACGCTGCGCGAATCCGCCAAAGGCACTCTGTTATTGGTCGATGCAGCGTGCAGCTGCCCGGTGCGCGTTAACTGCAAGCATTGCGCTGCGGTGCTGCTGAAAGTCCAGGAAACCCTTGAGTATCCGGCCGCCGCCAAAGATGCCGAACTGCTGGAAAAGCTTCAGGCTGTCCTCGAAAACCGCACACCCGCGCCTTTGCCGCAACAGCTGATGGAGAACGTGCAACCGGTGCCGCGTCTGTGGCTGGCGAGCATCGAGTTCAGCGCCTTCGAACCGCGCAACGGCAAAATGCAGCGCTACATCCAGCACCGCGCCGCGCTGTCCTTCAGCTATCTGGATGAATACGTCAGCGGACAGAAAAATGCCGACATCCTGATCCGGCAAGAACAGCAAACGCTACGGATCAAACGTCAGCCGGACGTCGAAAAAGCCTACCGGGAACAGCTGCGAATCCTCGGATTCAAAGTCGCGACGAGGCAAAGTAAAGCCTTGCCGGAAAGCGCCGGCGAACTCTATGAGATGGTCAACGACAGCGCCTGGCTGACCTTCACCCTCAATGAGCTGCCCAAGCTGCGCACACAAGGCTGGGAGCTGCAAATTGACGAAGACTTCGGCTTTGACCTGACAACCGTCGATGACTGGTACGCCACGGTCGAAGAGGCGCCGGAACGCGACTGGTTTGATCTGGAGTTGGGAATTATCGTCAATGGCGAGCGCCTCAGCCTGCTGCCAATCCTGCTGAACCTGATGCGCTCGCACACCGAGATTCTCAACCCGGAACGCCTGGCCAGACGCCGCGACGACGAGCTGATCCTGGTGAACATCCCGAACCGCCCGAACTCCGAGTATGGCCCGTTGCAGGTCGCGCTGCCGTTCGGTCGCTTGAAACCAGTGTTGGCAACCTTGGGCGAGTTCTACCTGCAAGAGCCCGGCGAAACCAGGTTGCGCCTGAGCAGCGCCGACGCCACCCGCCTCAATCCACTGGAAGATATGCCCTTGCTCTGGGAAGGTGGCGAGCACATCCGCACCTTCGCCCAGCGTCTGCGTGACATCAAGGACTACACGGCCGAGGCGCCCGAAGGCCTGAATGCTACGCTGCGGCCTTATCAGCTCGAAGGCCTGAGCTGGATGCAGTCGCTGCGGCAACTGGAAGTCGGCGGCATCCTTGCGGACGACATGGGCTTGGGCAAAACCCTACAGACTCTAGCGCATGTGCTGACCGAGAAAAATGCCGGACGCCTCGATCGGCCGTGCATGGTGGTGATGCCCACCAGCCTGATTCCCAACTGGCTTGACGAAGCGGCGCACTTTGCCCCTCAGCTCAAGGTCTTGGCGCTGTATGGCGCCGGACGCAAGAAACACTTTGAGCATCTGGCCGAATACGACCTGATCCTCACTACCTACGCGCTGCTACCCAAGGATGTCGAACGCCTGGCGGCGCAGCCATTGCACGTGCTGGTGCTCGACGAAGCGCAATACATCAAGAACCCCAACAGCAAGGCCGCTCATGCGGCGCGAGAGCTAAACGCCCGCCAGCGCCTGTGCCTGAGCGGTACACCGTTGGAAAATCACCTGGGCGAGCTGTGGTCTCTGTTCCACTTCCTGCTGCCCGGCTGGCTGGGTGATGTGAAAAGCTTCAACCGCGACTACCGCGTGCCGATCGAAAAACGCGCCAGCGACGTACGACTGCAACACCTGAACGGTCGGATCAAACCGTTTCTGTTGCGCCGAACCAAAGAACAGGTCGCCACCGAACTGCCGCCGAAGACCGAGATCATCCATTGGGTCGAGCTCAACGAGGCGCAACGCGACGTTTACGAAGCCATGCGCCTGGCCATGGACAAGAAAGTCCGCGACGAGATCACCCGCAAAGGTGTGGCTCGCAGTCAGATCATCATCCTTGAAGCGCTACTCAAGCTGCGTCAGGTGTGCTGCGATCTGCGACTGGTCAATGAGGCCGCCCTGCCCACGCGCGGCAGCTCCTCGGGCAAACTCGACAGCCTGATGGAAATGCTTGAGGAGCTGTTTGAAGAAGGCCGCAAAATCCTGCTGTTTTCACAGTTCACCTCGATGCTGTCCCTGATCGAAGCTGAGCTGGATAAACGCGGCATCGCTTACGCACTGCTGACCGGGCAAACCCGCGATCGACGCACGCCCGTGAAAGATTTCCAGAGCGGAAAGCGTCAGATTTTTCTGATCAGCCTGAAAGCGGGCGGCGTTGGCCTGAACCTGACGGAAGCCGACACGGTGATTCACTACGATCCGTGGTGGAACCCGGCAACGGAAAACCAGGCCACCGACCGCGCTTACCGGATCGGCCAGGAGAAGCCGGTGTTCGTCTACAAGATGATTGCTCGCGGGACCGTCGAAGAGAAAATCCAGCACCTGCAAAAGGAAAAATCCGACCTGGCGGCTGGTGTACTGGATGGTCGCACGACCGGGGACTGGAAGCTGCAGAACGACGATATCGAGGCGTTGTTTGCGCCGTTGCCGGATAAATCGAAGATTTAGCCGCGCTGGTTATACCGCTTTCGCGAGCAAGCCCGCTCCCACATTGGTTTTGTGGTGCCCACTATTGCGAGCTAACACAGATCCAATGTGGGAGCGGGCTTGCTCGCGAAAGGGTCGACTCGATGTAACAAATGCTTAGCCTTTAAGCACCCGCGCCAGCGTCGACTTCACCTTGCCCATCCCGTCATGCAACGCCTGCTCGATCTCGGCCATGGTAATCACTGCCGTCGATTTGCCTGCTGCCGGATTCACCACCAGCGCCAGACACGCGTAATCCAGTTCCAGCTCGCGGGCCAATGCCGCTTCCGGCATACCGGTCATGCCGACGATATCGCAACCGTCACGTTCCAGACGGGCGATCTCGGCAACGGTTTCCAGACGCGGCCCCTGCGTGCAGGCATACACACCATGACTGCTGTAAGCACAGCCTTCGGCAGCCAACGCGGCAATCAACTGCTCGCGCAATGGCTCGCTGTAGGGATAGCTGAAATCGATGTGGGTGACCTGCTCCAGGTCATCGGCAAAATAGGTGTGCTGGCGACCGCTGGTGTAATCGATCAGTTGATGGGGCACGCAGAAATGTCCGGTGCCCATGGCCGCATGAATCCCACCGACCGCGTTGACCGCCAGAATGGCCTGCGCACCCGCCTGCTTCAGCGCCCAAAGGTTGGCCCGGTAATTCACCTGATGCGGCGGAAAACGGTGCGGATGACCGTGACGGGCGAGAAACAGCACCTCACGCCCGGCGTACTCACCGACCTGGATCTCGGCCGACGGCGCACCGTACGGCGTGTCCAAGGCCAATGACTGGCGAATGCTCAAACCTTCGAGCTGGGTCAGACCAGTGCCACCGATTATCGCGTAAACCGTCATTGCAAAAAGTCCTTAATCAATCAGTTGGGCATCTTTGAGCGCGCCAAGGGCGGTGAGCCAGCGCGGATCCTGTCGATAATCAGTGCTGGCGAACGACTGGCTGCGCATCCGCGCAATGCGTGCAGACGGCTTGACCTTCAAGCGCTGAGCCGCGCTCAGGGCCAGTTCGGCTGCCGCGCGATCATTACAGACCAGGCCCATGTCGCAACCGGCAGAAAGTGCCGCTTCGATCCGGCTGGCAGCGTCGCCGACCACATGGGCGCCGGCCATCGACAGGTCGTCGCTGAAGATCACCCCGTCAAACTGCAACTCGCCGCGCAGGATGTCCTGCAACCAGCGACGCGAGAAGCCGGCAGGCTGTGAATCGACCTGCGGATAGATCACGTGAGCGGGCATCACGGCCGCCAGTTGCTTGCTCAAGCGCGCGAACGGAACGAGGTCCTTGGCGCGAATTTCCTCAAGACTGCGCTCGTCATTCGGAATCGCGACGTGTGAATCCGCCTCCGCCCAGCCGTGGCCAGGGAAGTGCTTGCCGGTAGCCGCCATGCCGGCGCTGCTCATACCGCGAATGAACGCCCCCGCCAGCAAGGCAGCGCGCTCTGGATCGCCTTCGAACGAACGGGTACCGACCACGGCACTGCGCTGGTAGTCGAGGTCCAGCACCGGGGCGAAGCTCAAGTCGAGGCCGACGGCCAGCACTTCAGTCGCCATGATCCAGCCACACTGCTCGGCCAGGTATTCGGCGTTCGGGTTGTCAGCAATCGCCCTCATGGCTGGCAGACGCACGAAGCCCTGACGCAGACGTTGCACCCGACCGCCTTCCTGGTCCACTGCCAGCAACAGGTCCGGCCGCACCGCACGAATCGACGCACTCAACTCGCGAACCTGACGAGGATGCTCGATGTTGCGTGCAAAAATGATCAGGCCGCCCACTTCGGGCTGACGCAACAGTTGGCGATCTTCGGCCGTCAGCCAGGTACCGGCGACGTCCACCATCAACGAGCCTTGCAGGCCAGCAGTCATAGAAATTCCTTGGTAACGAAAAGCGCTCGCGGCGCATCTTTGAAGAACCCGGCCCGATGCAGACACATGACTTCGCCGCCAAGGGCGATGCCCGGCGGAACGTGGTCGGTAAAGGAGAAATCGAGCGGGTCTGAAACGAGAGTCGGCATGGGCGGCTAGCTTAGCGGATGTAAGCTGCCGCGCCCACCCGTGTGCGGTTAAACCTTGGCGGCCAGCGGTACCGATTTGCTGCGAGGACGCAACTGGGCCGAGGCCATGGCGTCGTCGGTAACGCCCGTTTCGGCACGCATGCCAGCGGCCAGGAACGGCACCATCAGACGCATCACCTGCTCGATCGAGGTATTCACCCCGAAATCGGTCTCGGCGATCGCGCGCAAAGCCTTGATCCCCGACATGCTGAACGCCGCCGCACCGAGCATGAAGTGCACCCGCCAGAACAGCTCGATAGGCGGAATACGCGGCGCGGCATCATTGACCAGCATCATGTAACGGCGGAACACCTTGCCGTACATGTCTTCCAGGTAACGACGCAAATGCCCTTGGCTCTGACTGAACGCCAGCCCCAACAGACGCATGAAGATAGACAAATCATTGCCGCTGCGTGGCTGCACCACGAGGGCTTGTTCGACAAGGATTTCCAGCAGCTCTTCAAGGCTCGGCTTGCTGTCGGGCTTGGCCTGACGGCGCTCCAGCTCACGATCGAGACTGATGCAGAATGGCCCGAGAAAACGCGAGAAAACCGCTTGAATCAACGCTTTCTTTGAGCCGAAATGATAGTTCACCGCCGCCAGATTGACCCCAGCCTTGCTGGTGATCAGCCGCAATGAAGTTTCGGCAAAACCTTTTTCCGCGAACAACTGCTCGGCAGCATCGAGAATGCGTTCAACGGTTTCCGACTGGGCCATGGCTACTCCGCCTGACAAACACTTGTTTGAAACATACGTTTCAGCCTGTGCCTTGTCAAGCCTGCCAGTTCGTTTTGCGAACGGTCGGTCAGCTATTTAACCATACAAGTCAGCAGCTGTAGTCAGTCCTGCAGGCAGCAAGCTGACGATCTGTAAACCGACCGTCCAGCGGTCGGGTAAAAAAGGAGGATTGCCAAGATCACTTCACTGTATATAATCCCAGTCACTGTATAAAAAGACAGAGCGATCGACATGCTAAAACTGACGCCACGCCAAGCTGAGATTCTGGCTTTTATCAAACGTTGCCTCGAAGACAACGGCTATCCGCCGACCCGTGCAGAAATCGCCCTGGAGCTTGGCTTCAAGTCGCCCAACGCGGCTGAAGAACACCTCAAGGCACTGGCGCGCAAGGGCGCGATCGAAATGACGCCCGGCGCCTCACGCGGCATTCGCATCCCGGGCTTTGAAGCCAAGACAGATGAGTCCACCCTGCCAATCATTGGCCGGGTTGCTGCCGGCGCCCCGATTCTCGCCCAGCAGCACATCGAAGAATCCTGCAACATCAATCCTTCCTTCTTCCATCCTCGCGCCGACTATTTGCTGCGCGTCCACGGCATGAGCATGAAGGACGTGGGGATTTTCGACGGCGACCTGCTCGCCGTGCACACCACTCGTGAAGCCCGCAATGGCCAGATTGTGGTTGCACGGATCGGCGACGAAGTGACCGTCAAGCGCTTCAAGCGCGATGGCAGCAAGGTCTGGTTGATTGCCGAAAACCCCGAGTTTGCCCCGATCGAAGTGAACCTGAAAGATCAGGATCTGGTGATCGAAGGCTTGAGTGTCGGCGTCATTCGCCGCTAAAGGAGGCGTTATGCAGTTCCCTCACACACCGCAGCACGCACAACTTCCGCTGTTCGAAGCGTTCATGGCTCAGCCGCTGGCGCCGATTATCAAAGACGTGGTCGAGTCGCCCTGGAGCGCCGAACCCGAAGTGTTCAGTGAGTTGTCATTACGTGGTGCGGCCGGGAACTGCCTGAACCTTCTGGCCCCTATCCTCAGAGAACTGAGCCAGGATCAGGATGCTCGCTGGCTGACGCTGATTGCACCGCCCGCCAGCCTGACTCAAGCCTGGCTGCGAGACGCCGGCCTGAACCGCGAGCGCATTCTGCTGCTGCAACCGAGAGGGACGCAAAGCGCTCAGCAACTGGCTTGCGAAGCCTTGCGCCTGGGTCGTAGTCATACCGTTGTGAGCTGGCTGAATCCGTTGAACAGTAGCGCGCGGCAACAACTGATCAGCGCCGCCCGTAACGGGGATGCGCAAAGTCTGAATGTTCGGCTGGGTTAAGTGACACGCACCGTGCACCTGAAAAGCGCAGGGCTTCTCCAGGACAGAGAAGCCAATCTGTAACTTTGATGTGAAATGATGCCCTACGAAAAGCCGACAAACGGAATCAATGGAGAATCCGTGGCCCTTCTTCTTTGTCGAATTCGCCTTCAACCAAGCGCCCAGCCATCTGCACACCCACGCTCAACATCGCCTTGGCGACTTCAACGTGCTGGCCTTGCAGGAACGCCTTGGCGTCTTCAGAGAAGTCCAAAGTCACCAGAGAACCCTCGTCCTCAGCTCTGCGCAGCTCAATACGGCCGTCTGGCAGCTCGACAATTTCTAGAAAGGACGTTGGCATAAAGGTCTGTTCTCCACGAAAGGCGGGGATTATATAGTCATCCGCGCAGCTTCGCTCGGGATCTTGACCGGCTGCACGTCACCGAAACCGCTGCTGGAGATCATCCCTGATCCATAGTCACCCATGAACGCTCAGCGTTCAGTGCAGAGACTCAGCACTCATTCAGCCCTTCGCGAAACCGAATCGCCAGGCCTTTAAGGTTCTGACGCCAGCTCTCAAGCTCTTCTCGACTCAACTCTTGAGGAGGCTCTTCTTCATCCAGGTTAACCGCCAGGATCAGTGGCTGCGTTACATCGCCCTTGGGCTTGTGCGGTGCACGTGGCGGCTGAAACAGCGCGGCATAAGCAGCCAGAAGTTTTGCCAGCCAGGTTTCAGGGTTGTTCGCCAACTCGACCATCTCCGCCATCTCCGGAATAGCGATGGTTTCGAGCACTTCACGAGTCAGCAGCAATTCTGCTCGCGGCGCATTGGCCTGAGGCAAGCGGTAGAAACCGGCAATCTCGTGGCACAGGCCCAGCAGCGCACCATACAAATGAAACAACGCTGACTCACGCCCTGCCTGGATCAGCGCCAGGGAGTTCATCGCCCGCCCCTCTTCCGCTCGGGCCAGCGCCTCAAGCGACAGACCGGCGAAGTAAATTTTCTGATTGGTACGGGTATAAAGTTCGTGGGCCATGGCGGCAGTCTCCACAACGAAATAAGACGCGTGATGCAGGTCTGACAGTGTCATGGATCAGACAAGCCCACTGCAAGCGCAAAACAAAGGCCGCATGAAAACCCGAGGGTTCGCATGCGGCCTTTTGCATCGCATTGCCCGGTTACTTGGCTACGCGCTTGTCTTCAACCACCCACTTGCCACCGTCGTAGAACGCCTTCCAACCGGTAGGCTTTCCTTCGACTTCGGTCTGCACGTACTGCTCCTTGGTCTTGCGGCTGTAACGGATCACCGCCGGGAGACCATCCGGATCCTTCTTCGGTGCTTCGCAGAGGAAGTGGTATTTCGGATCGATCTCATCCTTGTGCGGCACGATCTCGATCACCAGCGGAGCACGGGTCTCGCGGTTTTTCGGAAACTGGCTTGCCGCCAGGAACAGGCCGGAAGCACCGTCACGCAGAATGTAGGTGTCGTTGACCTTCTCGCACTTGAGCTCGGGCATCTTCACCGGATCCATCTTCGGCGGCGCCGCGTCACCGCTCTTCAGCAGTTTGCGGGTGTTCTTGCAGGTCGCATTGGTGCAACCGAAGAACTTGCCGAAGCGGCCAGTCTTCAACTGCATTTCGCTGCCGCACTTGTCGCATTCCAGGCTCGGACCTTCGTAGCCCTTGATGCGATAGCTGCCTTCTTCGATCTCGTAGCCGGCGCAATCCGGGTTGTTACCGCAGATGTGCAGCTTGCGCTTCTCATCCAGCAGGTAAGCGTCCATCGCGGTACTGCAGATCGGGCAGCGGTGCTTGCCACGTAGCACCAAAGACTCCGACTCACCCTCGTCGTCCGCAGCGATCTCATCGCCCGGCACCAGGTTGACGGTGGCCTTGCAGCGTTCTTTTGGCGGCAGGCTGTAACCCGAGCAACCGAGGAAAACACCGGTCGATGCGGTACGAATCTGCATCGGACGACCGCACGTGAGGCACGGGATGTCGGTCATGACCGGCTGGTTGGCACGCATGCCGTTTTCCGCGCTCTCGGCTACTTCGAGCTTCTTCTTGAAGTCGCCGTAGAACTCGTCGAGCACGCTTTTCCAGTCACGTTCGCCCTGGGCGACGTCATCGAGGTTCTCTTCCATGCCGGCGGTGAAGCCGTAGTCCATCAGGTTAGAGAAGCTTTCGGACAGACGCTCGGTGACGATGTCACCCATCTTTTCCGAGTAGAAACGACGGTTGTGCAGCGCGACGTAGCCACGGTCCTGGATAGTCGAAATGATCGCCGCGTAGGTCGAAGGACGACCGATACCGCGCTTTTCCATCTCTTTAACCAGGCTCGCTTCCGAGTAACGCGCCGGCGGCTTGGTGAAGTGCTGGCTTGGATCAAGCTTGATCAGCTTCAGCACATCGCCCTGCGCCATGTCCGGCAGTACATCATCGTCGCCTGGCTTGGCCATTTGCGGCATGACGCGGGTGTAACCGTCAAACTTCAGGATGCGGCCCTTGGCACGCAGCTCGAAGCCGCTAGCTGCGACGCTGACGGTGGTCGACAGGTATTTCGCCGGCAGCATCTGGCAAGCGACGAATTGGCGCCAGATCAGCTCGTAGAGACGCTCAGCGTCACGTTCCATGCCAGACAGCTTGCTTGGATCGGTATTCACGTCAGAAGGACGAATCGCTTCGTGAGCCTCTTGCGCGCCTTCCTTGCTGCTGTAGACGTTCGGGGTTTCCGGCAGGTACTTGCTACCGAACTCGCCTTCAATATAAGTACGCGCCATCGCCACGGCATCAGCCGAGAGGTTGGTCGAGTCGGTACGCATATAAGTGATGTAGCCAGCTTCGTACAAACGCTGGGCCATCATCATGGTTTTCTTCACGCCGAAGCCCAGGCGGTTACTGGCAGCCTGTTGCAGCGTGGACGTGATGAACGGTGCCGACGGTTTGCTGCTGGTCGGTTTGTCTTCGCGTTTGGCGATGGTGTAGCTGGAAGACTTGAGCTTCTCAAGCGCGGCCATGGCCTGGGCTTCGTTGAGCGGCTTGAAGGCTTCGCCGTTTTCACGGGCCACTTCAAAACGCACAGTGGCGCCCTTGGCAGTGCCAAGGTCAGCGTGGACTTCCCAATACTCTTCCGGGTTGAACGCACGAATCTCGCGTTCACGCTCCACCACCAGCTTCACTGCTACCGACTGCACACGGCCGGCGGACAGGCCACGAGCTATCTTGGCCCACAGCAGCGGCGAAACCATGTAACCCACCACGCGGTCGAGGAAACGACGCGCTTGCTGAGCGTTGACCCGATCGATGTCCAGCTCGCCTGGCTGGGAGAAAGCTTCCTGAATCGCCTTCTTGGTGATTTCGTTGAACACCACGCGCTTGTAGCGGCTGTCGTCACCACCGATGGCTTCGCGCAGGTGCCAGGCAATGGCTTCCCCCTCGCGATCCAAGTCGGTTGCGAGATAGATGGTGTCAGCATCTTTGGCGAGCCGGCGCAGCTCTTCGATAACCTTTTCCTTGCCTGGGAGGATCTCGTACTTGGCTTTCCAGCCATGATCGGGATCGACACCCATGCGCGAGACCAGCTGCTTGCGCGCCTTTTCCTTAGGCGACAGCGCCGGCGCTTCACCAGCAGCAGCCTTGCCACGCTTGGCAGCAGGCTCTTTGCTGGCGCTAGCCGAACCGCTGGTGGGCAGGTCTCGGATATGGCCGATACTCGACTTCACCACGTATTGGTTACCCAGATACTTGTTGATGGTCTTGGCCTTAGCCGGGGATTCCACAATGACCAGCGATTTGCCCATGGATCAGAAAATTCCTGAATTCTAGAAGTGAAAGGCGGTTGGCGCCTGACGCGGCACCGCTATATATAGTGGCAACAAGGTGAGGTCAAGCGCAGGGTTCTGCGCGCTCTCAGCTTATGGCCTTGAAAAAAGGCTCGGTTCGGCTTGCACCAAAGCAAAGCGTGGGACCTGCTCGCCGTCAACTTCGACCGACTCCAGGAACATGCTCAAGGGACGCACCCAAAAGCCGTAATCGCCATACAGGGCTTGGTAGAAGACCACTTCTTCTTCGGTCTCGGAATGCCGCGCAACACTGAAAACTCGGTACTGCGGACCTTTGTAATGCTGGTAGAGCCCTGGTTGTATCGGCATGGTCTGGCCCTCACTCAAATCTCTTGAAATAAAAAACAAAAAAATCTTCAGAAAAACAAAAACCGGGGCACATGGCCCCGGCTTTCGTCGACGAATCGCTTAAACGCGTTCGAAGACGGTGGCAATGCCCTGGCCGAGGCCAATGCACATGGTCGATACACCGAAAGTGCCGCCATTCTGCTTCATTACATTGAGCAGGGTGCCGGAGATACGTGCACCGGAGCAACCGAATGGGTGGCCCAGGGCGATCGCGCCGCCGTGCAGGTTAACCTTCTCGTTCATCTTGTCGAGCACTTTCAAATCTTTCAGCACTGGCAGGGCCTGTGCAGCGAAAGCTTCGTTGAGCTCGAAGAAGTCGATATCGGTAATTCCCAGACCAGCGCGCTTCAGTGCTTTCTGTGTCGCCGGTACTGGACCATAGCCCATGATCGCCGGGTCCACACCTGCCACTGCCATCGAACGGATCACCGCCATTGGCTGGATGCCCAGGTCCTGCGCACGCTGCGCCGACATCACGATCATGCACGAAGCACCATCTGTGATCTGCGACGAAGTACCGGCTGTCACGGTGCCGCCCTTTGGATTGAACGCCGGCTTCAACGCCGCCAGACTTTCCAGGGTGGTTTCCGGACGAATGGTTTCGTCGTAGTCGAACAGTTTCAGGAAACCGTTCTCGTCGTAACCCTGCATCGGGATGATTTCGTCTTTGAACTTGCCTTCCACCGTCGCTTTATGGGCGAGTTGGTGGGAGCGCACGCCGAAGGCATCCTGCTGCTCACGGGTGATGCCGTGCATTTTGCCGAGCATTTCTGCGGTCAGGCCCATCATGCCCGAGGCTTTCGCCGCGTACAGCGACATGTGCGGGTTCGGATCGACACCGTGCATCATGCTGACGTGCCCCATATGCTCGACGCCGCCAACCACGAACACGTCACCGTTACCGGTCATGATCGCTTGCGCTGCGGTGTGCAGTGCACTCATCGACGAGCCACACAGACGGCTGACGGTCTGACCGGCAGCAGTGTGCGGGATCTGAGTCATCAAGGACGCCATTCGGGCGATGTTCCAGCCCTGTTCCAGGGTCTGGTTCACACAGCCCCAGATCACGTCTTCGACTTCGCTCGGGTCGACCTTGACGTTGCGCTCCAGCAATTTGCTGATCAGGTGCGCCGACATGTCTTCGGCGCGGGTGTTGCGGTGCATGCCGCCCTTGGAGCGGCCCATCGGAGTACGACCGAAGTCGACAATCACGACGTCTCTTGGATTCAAGCTCATAAATATTCTCGCTCTAGTCGTTTGGGCGCTTAACCGAAGAAGCTCTGGCCGTTTTTGGCCATCTCGCGCAGCTTCTCGGTCGGGTGGTACAGCGCGCCCAAATCAGCGTACTGGTCAGCCAGGGCAACGAACTCTGCAACACCGATCGAGTCGATGTAGCGCAGCGCACCGCCACGGAATGGAGGGAAACCAATACCGTAGACCAGGCCCATGTCGGCTTCGGCAGCAGTTTCGACGATGCCGTCTTCCAGGCAACGCGCGGTTTCCAGACACAGCGGGATCATCATCCAGTTGATGATGTCTTCGTCGGTCACTTCACGCTGCTCGAAAACGATTGGCTTGAGCACTTCCAGCACCGACGGATCGGCTACTTTCTTCTGCTTGCCGCGCTTGTCGGTCTCGTAGGCGTAGAAGCCCTTGCCGTTCTTCTGGCCCAGGCGCTTGGCTTCGTAAAGCACGTCAACGGCCGAACGACGGTCGTCTTTCATGCGGTCCGGGAAACCTTCAGCCATCACGTCACGACCGTGGTGGCCAGTGTCGATACCGACGACGTCCATCAGGTACGCCGGGCCCATTGGCCAGCCGAATTTTTCCATGATCTTGTCGATACGGACGAAGTCCACACCGGCGCTGACCAATTTGGCGAAGCCGCCGAAGTACGGGAACAGTACGCGATTGACCAAAAAGCCCGGGCAGTCATTGACGACGATCGGGGTCTTGCCCATTTTCTTGGCGTAGGCAACGGTGGTGGCAACAGCCAGCTCGCTGGACTTCTCGCCACGAATGACTTCAACCAGCGGCATCATGTGCACCGGATTGAAGAAGTGCATGCCGACGAAGTTTTCCGGACGCTTGAGGGCTTTGGCCAACAGGCTGATGGAAATGGTCGAGGTGTTCGAAGCGAGGATGGTGTCCTCTTTGACCTTGTCTTCGACTTCGGCCAATACCGCTTGCTTGACCTTAGGGTTCTCGACAACCGCTTCGACGACCAGGTCGACGTGGCCGAAATCACCGTAGGACAGGGTTGGACGAATGCCGTTGAGCACTTCGGCCATTTTCGCTGCGGTCATGCGACCTTTATCAACGCGACCTACCAGCAGCTTCGCGGCTTCAGCCAGACCCTGCTCGATACCGTGCTCGTTGATGTCCTTCATCAGGATCGGCGTGCCTTTGGACGCCGACTGATAAGCGATACCGCCACCCATGATACCGGCGCCGAGTACGGCAGCCTGTTTCACGTCTTTGGCGATTTCGTCGTAGGCCTTGGCCTTTTTCTTCAGTTCCTGATCGTTCAGGAACAGACCGATCAAGCTCTGCGCAGCAGAGGTCTTGGCCAGCTTGACGAAACCAGCGGCTTCAACTTCCAGAGCCTTGTCGCGACCGAAGTTCGCGGCTTTCTGGATTGTCTTGATCGCTTCAACCGGCGCCGGGTAGTTCGGGCCAGCCTGACCGGCCACGAAACCTTTGGCGGTTTCGAAAGCCATCATCTGCTCGATGGCGTTCAGCTTGAGCTTTTCCAGCTTCGGCTGACGCTTGGCCTTGTAATCGAATTCGCCGGAAATGGCGCGCTTGATCAGCTCCAGGGCCGCTTCCTGCAGCTTCTCAGGAGCGACCACCGCATCGACCGCGCCGACTTTCAGCGCGTCTTCCGGACGGTTTTCCTTACCGGCGGCAATCCACTCGATGGCGTTGTCGGCACCGATGATGCGCGGTAGGCGAACGGTACCGCCGAAGCCCGGGTAGATGCCCAGCTTGACTTCCGGCAGACCGATCTTGGCCTTGGTGGACATGACGCGGTAGTCCGCCGCCAGGCACATTTCCAGACCGCCACCCAAAGCGATGCCGTTGATCGCGGCTACGGTTGGAACGTTGAGGTCTTCGAAATCGCTGAAAATCTTGTTGGCTTCGAGGTTGCCAGCAACCAGCTCTGCATCCGGCAGCTTGAAGTTGTCGACGAATTCGGTGATGTCGGCGCCGACGATGAAAACGTCCTTGCCACTGCTGACGATCACACCCTTGATCGACGCATCTGCCTTGATGGCGTCTACGGCCTGACGCAATTCGTTCAGGGTTAGACGGTTGAACTTGTTGACGGACTCACCCTTGAGGTCGAATTTCAATTCGACGATGCCACTTTCAAGAGCCTTAACCGTGATGGCTTTACCTTCGTAAATCATCAACTGATCTCCACGATATGGAAGCTGAACAGTACACGTCGGACGCTGACGTTCTGGCTCGGCATGGACGTTACCGTCGATGCTAACGCCATTCCACCAGGCACACCCGCCAACGCGATAGTCGGGATTCTGTAGGAGCTGTTCGTAATACAAACGCTCAATTCATACGCCCGTTTGATTTGGGTACGCCACCTTCACGGAATTTCCGACAATTGTCAATCGCCCAAAATGCGGGTTGTAACTCGACTTTGCGGTCATATCCGTACCACGAAGACCTGCAACACGCGGGTGCATGTTCAGCCATTCATAGAATCAATATTTAGAAACGTCGCCCTAATTAGCTGCGCAACTGGAAATACGCAGCTACGCTGGCCGAGGACGATAAACGAAATAGAGGGGGCGCTTATGGCGAACGCCAAGCGCAAGATCAGCGCCACACCTGAGATAGCGTGACGATTTAGCAAGTTACCGGCCTGCCTGGCCAACTCCAGCCCGATGAAGATGTCGGGCTTTTTATTACCCGCGTGCAGAAGCTGCCGAAGGTTCGGGCCGCGTTCGGACGATCTTAAAAAACAAAGTCAAAAGATCGCAGCCTTCGGCAGCTCCTATGGGGGATTGCGTTTCAGGCTAATGCCTTCAGCAATGCGTCGATCTCATTCAAAACACTGGCCTCGCCCCTCTCGCCCCAATATAAGGTGATCATCTGCTTGTCGGCCTCAACCTTGTAGACATTGGCCGGCAACTTCCGGAAATGAATCAGCACCGACTCATCCTGACAAACTTCTCGCCATTGATTGACCCACACGCCCGGCGCACTTTGCCAATAAATCCAGCATGCGGGCTGATTACCACGTCGCGGCCGATGATATTGCGCACACGGGCTGGGCGGCTCTGGCTCCAGCCAATGCGGCCACTCCTGCGGCGCCAGCTGCATGGCCAGACCGATACGCCTTGCCTCCATGCGCAAGGCCATCTGTCCGCCCTGTTTACGCGAAGGCCGCAGCCATGCCAGCGGGCTCAACACCACTGCGAGGATTGACACCACTATCCAGACCGTCATATCTGTACTCCCGATTCTTGATGGGCAGATTGATCCATGCCAGAACCAATCCGCTTGAAACCAGCCATACTTACCGTTATCGCAATCCTCAGGAGGAGCACCTCATGCCCTACCACCATATTCTGGTCGCCGTAGATCTAACCGAAGAGTGCGATCCTGTGATTCACCGTGCTCGCGAGATATCGGTCGGCAGCGGTGCCAAATTGTCCCTGGTTCACATTGTCGAACCGATGGCCATGGCCTTTGGTGGTGACGTGCCGATGGATCTGTCGCAACTCCAACAACAGCAGTTCGATCAGGCCAAGGAACGACTCGAGCGCCTGATCAACAAGTATCCTGAACTCTCCAAAGAGAACAGCCACCTGACCTATGGCCAACCGCGCCAGGAAATCCATCATATGGCCAAAGAGCAGGAGTGCGACCTGATCGTCGTCGGCAGTCATGGCCGCCACGGCCTTGCACTGCTGCTGGGATCCACCGCCAATGACGTGCTGCATGGTGCGCCTTGCGATGTACTGGCGGTGCGACTGATCAAAAGCTGACAACACGAAACCAATGTGGGAGCGGGCTTGCTCGCGAAAGCGGACATTCAGTCAGCATCAATGTTGAATGTAAGTCCCTCTTCGCGAGCAAGCCCGCTCCCACACTGAATCTGTGCCGGCCTGCCGACCGTATTCCATATGAAAAGCCCGGCGCTCATTACTGAACGCCGGGCTTTTTTACATCAGCAACGGATCAATCAGGCATCCAGCTCGGCCCAGCGCTCGACCAATACGTCGAGTTCCGCTTGCAGTTGCTCAAGCTGCGCGATGACCTTGGCGGTTTCGGCAGCAGGACGCTGATAGAAACCGCCATCAGCCATGTCAGCTTGCACCGCGGCGATCTGCTGTTCCTTGGCGTCGATATCACCCGGCAACGCTTCCAGCTCACGCTGCAGCTTGTAGCTGAGCTTTTTCTTGGCCACTGGTGCTTCCTGAGCAGCCACTGGCGCAGGCGCGGCGGTGACGACCGCAGAGTTCAGCTCGGCCTTGCCGGACTTGTTCTCGGTCACGCCCAACAGTCGCGGCGAGCCGCCCTGGCGCAGCCAGTCCTGATAACCACCAACGTATTCACGAACCTTGCCTTCACCTTCGAAGACCAGGGTGCTGGTGACCACGTTGTCGAGGAATGCCCGGTCGTGACTGACCATCAGCACGGTGCCGTTGAAGGTCAGCAAGACCTCTTCCAACAGTTCGAGCGTTTCCACGTCGAGGTCGTTGGTCGGTTCGTCGAGTACCAGCAGGTTAGCCGGTTTGCTGAACAACTTGGCCAGCAACAGACGCGCACGCTCACCACCGGACAACGCCTTGACCGGCGTACGGGCACGCTGCGGGCTGAACAGGAAGTCGCCGAGGTAGCTCAACACGTGACGGCTCTGACCGTCGATATCGATGAAGTCGCGACCTTCGGCGACGTTGTCGATCACGGTTTTTTCCAGATCCAGCTGATGGCGCAACTGGTCGAAATAGGCCACGTCGATTCGCGTGCCCTCTTCGACTTTACCGCTGGTTGGCTGCAAGCCGCTGAGCATCAGCTTCAGCAAGGTGGTCTTGCCGGTACCGTTGGCGCCGAGCAGGCCGATACGGTCGCCGCGCTGCAGGACCATGGAGAAATCCTTGATCAGGAACGGGCCACCCGGGTGAGCGAAACTCACGTTCTCGAGGACCATCACCTGTTTGCCGGACTTGTCAGCGGTATCCAGCTGAATGTTGGCCTTGCCAGTGCGCTCACGACGCTCGCTACGCTCGACGCGCAGGGCTTTGAGGGCTCGCACGCGGCCTTCGTTACGGGTACGGCGGGCCTTGATGCCCTGGCGAATCCAGACTTCTTCCTGGGCCAGGCGCTTGTCGAACAAGGCGTTGGCCGTTTCTTCGGCCGCCAGGGTGGCTTCCTTGTGAACGAGGAAGCTGGCGTAGTCGCCGTTCCAGTCGATCAGGCCGCCGCGATCCAGTTCCAGAATGCGGGTTGCCAGGTTTTGCAGGAAAGAACGGTCGTGCGTAATGAACAGCACCGCGCCCTGGAAATCCTTCAAGGCTTCTTCGAGCCAGGCAATCGCACCGATGTCCAGGTGGTTGGTCGGTTCGTCGAGCAGCAACAGATCCGGTTCGGAAACCAGGGCTTGGGCCAGCAGGACGCGGCGACGCCAGCCGCCGGACAATTCGGCGAGGGTTTTGTCGGCGGGCAATTGCAGGCGGCTCAGGGTGCTGTCGACCAATTGCTGCAAACGCCAGCCATCGCGGGCTTCGAGATCGTGCTGGACGTGCATCAGCTTGTCCAGATCAGCTTCGGTAACGCAGTTCTGACTCAGGTGGTGGTATTGCGCGAGCAATTCGCCCACACCGTCCAGCCCCTCGGCAACCACGTCGAATACTGTCCGCTCGTCGGCCACCGGCAATTCTTGCGGTAATTCGCCAATCTTGAGGCCAGGCGCACGCCAGACAGAGCCGTCATCAGGCCTTTGATCGCCCTTGACGAGCTTCATCATGCTGGATTTGCCAGTGCCATTGCGGCCGATGATGCACACCCGCTCACCACGGGCGATCTGCCAGGACACCTTGTCCAACAACGGCATAGCGCCGAAAGCAAGGGACACATCGCTGAATTTGAGCAGGGTCATGAGCTTCTCCAAAAACCGGGCGCGCATTCTACCTGACTTGAGGCGTCAGAAGGCCGGCATTTTCAATGTCGAAGCACTCTGCACAACAATTGTTGCGAACTTATGCCGACAAGCCGGCAAAGCTTTCACCGGTTGCTGGCAAAAGGCTAAGCTACAGGCAATCAGTGCTGGCACATGCCGGCACTTGTCATGATTTCTCTGCCCGGATGTCTCATGCGCAGTCGCATTTTCAGCCTTTTATCGTGTTTGCTTCTTTCTGCCACTGCCGTTCAATCCGCCCAGGCGGTGGACCTGTTCACCCAGCGCCAGTATTACGATGAAGCCAAGCGCGCCTTGGCCAAGGGTGATACAGGCCCGTATTTTCGCTACAGCCAGGCCCTCAGCGACTACCCGCTGGAACCTTACCTGGCCTATGACGAGTTGACAGCCCGCCTGAAAACCGCGAGCAACGACGAAATCGAACAGTTCCTTGCCGAGCATGGCGACCTGCCGCAAGCCAACTGGATGAAGTTGCGCTGGTTGCGCTGGCTCGCCGACCGTGGTGACTGGTCGACCTTCGTCAAGTACTACGACCCCAAGCTCAATTTCACCGAGCTGGACTGCCTCAACGCGCAATATCAGATCGGTCACAACCTTAAGTCCGAAGGTTACGCCAACGCTGAAAAGCTTTGGCTGACCGGCAAATCCCAGCCTGAAACCTGCGATTCGCTCTTTGCGCAATGGGCCGCCGAGGGCCAATTGACCGAACAGAAACGCTGGGAGCGCGTCAAACTGGCCGCTCACGCACGCAACTATGCGCTGGCCAACAGCCTGATCAATAACATGACCACCCTTGCACCGCGCGGGCGCTTATTGGTTGAAGTCGCGCAAAGACCTGAAATGCTCGACCAGCCTTCGCGCTTCACCCCGGCCGATGAAGCCATGTCCGACATTGTAAGCCTTGGCCTGCGCCGCTTCGCGCGCCAGGACCCGGACCGGGCGATGGACCTGCTCGACAGTTATGCCACCAGCATGCATTTCTCTCGCGACGAAAAAGTCGCCATCGCACGTGAAATCGGCCTGACCCTGGCTCGGCGTTTCGACAGCCGCGCCCTCGACGTGATGACCAAGTACGACCCGGAGTTGCGCGACAACACTGTGTCCGAATGGCGCTTGCGCTTGCTGTTACGACTGGCGCGCTGGGACGACGCTTATCAACTGACCCGTCGCCTGCCGCAGGATTTGGCCACCACCAACCGCTGGCGCTACTGGCAGGCCCGCAGCCTGGAGTTGGCCCAGCCGAAAAACCCGGAAGCGCAAATCCTGTACAAAAACCTCGCCCATGAGCGTGACTTTTATGGGTTCCTCGCTGCTGACCGCTCGCAATCGCCTTATTCGCTGGTCAATAAGCCGCTGGTGTTAAGTCAGGCGCTGATCAACAAGGTCCGCAATACGCCAGGCGTACGTCGGGCACTGGAGCTCCATGCTCGCGGGCAGATCGTCGACGGGCGCCGCGAGTGGTACTACGTCAGCCGCCACTTCAGCCGTGACGAAATGGTTGCGCAGGCGAAACTGGCCTACGACCTGAAGTGGTATTTCCCGGCGATCCGCACCATCAGTCAAGCGCAATACTGGGACGACCTGGACATTCGCTTCCCGATGGCTCACCGCGAAACCCTGGTACGTGAAGCCAAGGTCCGTGGCCTGCATTCGAGCTGGGTGTTCGCCATTACCCGTCAGGAAAGTGCCTTCATGGACGACGCCCGCTCCGGCGTCGGTGCCAGCGGCCTGATGCAGTTGATGCCTGGTACCGCCAAGGAAACCGCGCGCAAGTTCAGCATTCCGCTGGCCTCGCCGCAGCAAGTGCTGGACCCGGACAAAAACATCCAGCTCGGCGCGGCCTACCTGAGCCAGGTTCACAGCCAGTTCAACGGCAACCGGGTCCTCGCTACCGCCGCCTACAACGCCGGTCCCAGCCGCGTTCGCCAGTGGCTAAGCGGTGCCGACCACCTGAGCTTCGATGTCTGGGTCGAAAGCATCCCGTTCGACGAAACCCGCCAATACGTACAGAACGTGCTGTCCTACTCAGTGATCTACGGCCAGAAGCTCAACTCGCCGCAGCCGCTGGTGGATTGGCATGAGCGATATTTCGACGATTTGTAACCGGTAATGCCGGTTATGTAGGAGCTGCCCCGAAAAGATCGCCGTCTTCGGCCGCGCCCACAAACTGCAACGCCGCCAGCCGCGCATACAGCGCATTGCTGGCGATCAGCTCGTGGTGTGTGCCAACCGCTACCAGTTTCCCCTGGTCCATCACCGCAATCCGATCAGCGTTCTTTACCGTGGCCAGGCGATGGGCGATGACCAGCGTGGTGCGGTTTTTCATCAGGCTGGGCAGCGCTTGCTGGATCAAGTATTCGCTCTGCGCGTCGAGGGCGCTGGTGGCTTCGTCCAACAGCAGAATCGGCGCATCCACCAACAACGCTCGGGCAATGGCCAGGCGCTGGCGCTGACCGCCGGAAAGACCAAGGCCGCCGTCACCAAGATGAGTCTGGTAGCCATCGGGCATTTTTTCGATGAAATCGTGAGCGTAGGCAATCTTCGCCGCTTCCTGGACCTGGGCCAGAGTCGCCGAGGGTTTGCCATAGCGGATGTTCTCTTCGATGCTGCCGAAGAACAGCGCAGGGTTTTGCGACACCAGTGCGAAACAACGGCGCAAATCCATAGGATCAAGTTGAATCAGTGGCACGCCATCCAGCAGGATGCGGCCGGCTATCGGATCGTAGAAACGCAGCAACAGGTCATAAACCGTCGACTTGCCCGCCCCCGAAGGCCCGACCAGCGCGAGGGTTTCGCCGGCCTTGATCGCAAGACTCAAACCATCGATAGCGTAACTTTCGGGCCGCGACGGGTAGGAAAAACGCAGATCTTCGAGCAGCAAATCGCCGCGTACTCGCTCAGGCAAAGTCACCTGCCCAGAGACCGGAGGCTGGATAATGTTTTCCGAACGCAACAACTCGGCAATCCGCTCAGCGGCACCGGCTGCCCGCTGCAGCTCACCAATCACTTCGCTCAAGGTGCCGAAGGCGCTGCCGACGATCAGGCTGTAGAACACAAATGCCGCCAGCTCACCCGCGGAAATGCGCCCGGCAATCACGTCCATGCCGCCAACCCAGAGCATCACCGCAACCGCCCCCAGCACCAGCATGATCACCAGCGTAATCAACCAGGCGCGCTGGACGATGCGTCTGCGTGCGGTATCGAAAGCCTCTTCCACGGTGACGGCGAAGCGCTGCTCGTCCTGCACCTGATGGTTGTAGGCCTGCACAGTCTTGATCTGGCCGAGGGACTCCGACACATAGCTGCCAATATCGGCGATGCGGTCCTGACTCAAACGCGACAGGCTACGCACCCGGCGACCGAAAATCAGGATCGGCGCCAGCACCAGCGGCAAGGCAACCACCACGATGCTGGTGAGTTTCGGGTTGGTAATGAACAGCAGGACTATGCCGCCGATCACCATCAATGCATTGCGCAAAAACAACGATAGCGATGAGCCGATCACCGATTGCAGCAGCGTGGTGTCGGCGGTCAGGCGCGACTGGATCTCGGAGCTGCGGTTGTTCTCGTAGAATCCCGGGTGCAGGTAAATCAAGTGATTGAACACGTGCTGACGGATATCGGCTACGCAGCGTTCGCCGATCCATGACACCAGGTAAAAACGCATAAATGTGCCGATCGCCAGGCCGAACACCAGCAACATGAACAAGCCAATGGACTGATTGAGCAACTGCGGTGACTGGGTCATGAACCCCTGGTCCACCAACAGGCGAATGCCCTGCCCCATGGACAACGTGATGCCGGCAGTGACGATCAGCGCCAGCAATGCACCGAGCGCCTGCCAACGGTAAGGCGCGACAAAACGACTGGCCAGGCGAATCGCACGGCGGTGACGAGCAGAAAGCATCAGGATCATCCGAAAGCGAAAAACTGAAGGGATCAACCCGGTCAAGCCTACACCGGTCGATCCGCCGCAACCCTGTAAATCACAATGAGTCAGGTTAAATATGACCGCTGACACTAGAGCCTAGATGTTATTGGTCTAAAGTCCGGCTAGAAGTCCAAGGTTATTTCTGGTGGACTGATATGGCCGCCTTGTCACCCTGTAGGGAGCTGTCACAGCTTGGTCATTTGGTGGTTTTAGAGTAAGTGCACAACCTGATGAGGAGACAGGCCATGTCCTTGCAACAAAGCAGCGACGACAAGATTCAAGTGATCCGCACCCAGCCACACCAGTCTCTGGGCTGTGCCATTATTGACGCCCAAGGGCTCGAAGTACCGATCACTGAAGAGATGATCCAGAGTGCGTGCCGCGAACTGGAGCAACGGTTGGTCAAGCCTGCCAAGCAAGACTGATACATAGCCTTACGTCTTCCGACCCGGCCCCTTGGCCGGGTTTTTTACGGCTGCCATTTGTAGAGGTCCATTGCGGGCCGGATCAAACACAGGATTCAGGTCAGCGCACATCGCTTCGACGGTAAAGGCTCAGCCCAACAGCAAGAAACGCCAGCAATCCAGCGCAACTGCGATTGATCCATTGCATGACCCTGGCTGAAAAAGTTCGCATGGCGTGACGCCCACCGAGGGCGTAGATCACCATCATCATGCAATCTATCGCAGCGCTGACCAGGGCCAAAATGACGTACTGCTGCGCTACAGGCTCTTGAGGCCGCACAAACTGCGGGAGGAAAGCCGAAAAAAACAATAGACCTTTGGGATTGGATAACCCAACCAGTAACGCGCGCGCAAACGCCGATCGCCCTCTGGCAGCACCCTGCGCAGGCGTGTTCACAAGGGCCTGAGTTGGCGCATGCCACAAGACCCACGCAAGGTAGAAAAGGTAGACAGCACCTCCCCATTTGACGACGGAGAACAACTGCTCTGACGCCTGCAGCAGTGCACCAAGCCCACACCCCACCGCACCAATCAATATCAAGTCAGAAAGCGCAGCGCCCGCGATGCCACACCCGGCGATGCGCATGCCATGGGAGGCACCGTTATTGAGCGCCAGAAGCATGGAGGGGCCAGGTGTCATCATGACCGCACTCACGGTGATGACATAAAGAAGCAAGGTAGTCATGTCCATCTAAAACCCCGGAAAGCGGTGTTGAGTTATCACCCGATAAAAACATATCCCGGGCATCACCTCTAAGAAAAATGAGCGGCTTCAGCGATACGGATGACGCGAAAAACATCAGGCACTGGTCAATCTCAAACCGTTACACGTCATCACAGCACAGCAGTCCCCCCGGAGCTCATAGCGGTCTCAAGCAAGCCTTCATGCTTTCGCAGGCGCTGCTCGTGGCAGTCGCTCAGACAATAAGAACCATCAGACTAATGGCTCTTTAGTATCAATTCTTGGAGTTTTTATTCATTAACCGGATAGAACAACTACAAGTTCACAGATCAAGCTTTCGACATAAAATGTTACAAACATAATAGAAGTCTATTAATATAGCCTCCCTTCCGCTCGCTCTAAAAAGAGGCGAAATGTGCACCGGGTGCATCCCTGCGCGCACCCGCATTGCCCATAGAGCGCAGCGGAATATCCTTATAAGTCAACTCCAGCACTCAAAAATGCGGACTTCCTCTCAATTCACTCTCAAAACTTGTCAGTAGTGCCTCGCTCTGTAGCCTGACTCGAGAGATCAGCCACACCACTCTATTGCTCGCTTAATGTGACAGCGGAAAATGTCAACCGAAGAGCCTAACTCGACTGAAAGGGGCGCACCAACTAAGTCTGACATGTCAAAAACAACTGGGATTAAGCCAAGCAGTTGGCTATGTCATTGAATTAACTGAAGCCACTCGCGATGGAATGATCAGCTTGGGCGCCTGTTCACGACGGGGAAATGTTATAAAACGTCAGATAACTTCAGAATTTTGTGTATTAAGATTACAACGCCAGCACATATGAGTAATTTTCATGATGAACACCGAGAGCACGATCAAAAACAACCAGAGAGGTATTCTCGCTATTGGGCGCACGTGGCGCTCGACAGAGGAACTAAGGCAGTTGTTTGTACCGAACTTCACACACATTTATACGTTGGACTACCCGACACCTCCACGATTTGATATCGACACTCAGACTCTCGATGCAATACTGATAGAGATTGAAAACCCATCAACACTTGATGACTGCCTTAAACTTATTAAAAAATTACGTGCAGAACATGTAAAACCGGCCATTGTTGTCGCAATCAATTATCGCTCTCCGCACACCAAAGTTGAATGTTACCTGGCTGGCGCCGATCACTGCATCAATGTACCTAACGATCTGGATGAAAAGACAAAGTTAATTTCAACATTGTTCAAAAGCCCTGAATGGCAACCCACGATCAAGTTAACCCTGGATCAAACGTGCCTGCACTTATATGACAACCAACAAAAACTGGATCTCGCCTACCAGGAAATGAAAGCCCTCGATGCGCTTATTCACGCAGAAGGCAATATCTTGCACCATGACTGCATGGCCGAGTCCATGGGTTTAAATATTAAGCTCTACGATTCACGTGTACTGGAAAAATCCATCAGTCGTCTTCGAAACAAAGTAAAAAAAAATTTTGGTATTAACATCATTCACAGTGTTCGCGGTTATGGCTACCGACTGCTCCGAGGGGTCGTATCTGTAAAGCAAACAAATTTTCACTCTTAAAGGGACTGAATCATGGAATCAAGCAGGCAACATATAGTGCACGACAGCTTCGCTTTGATTTTCTTTAGGCAACCGATTCTCAAACGAAACGACGAACTGTTCGGCAGTGAAATCCATGCCAAGGCGACCAAACACAATGTCCCCCTGACCAAGGGGTATCAGCCATTGCATCCCGACTATCCACTGACGATCTATCGCGAAGTACTGAAGCGGATTCAGTTGAATGCCATTTCACAGACCGAGGCTATACCGTTCCCTCGCGCACAGACTCTAAACAAGCTGTTCGTGACCATGAATCAATCCGCTTTATTGGACAAAACGCTCATCAAGGAAATGATCAATGCTCAAGCGACACTCAACAAACATGAGCAACAACTGATCCCCAGCCTCAACAGCAGCTCGCTCATATCGCTTAACTTAAAAGAAAAGAGAACCATTATCAGTCACGCTCACCTATTAAAAGATAACGGGATCGAGATTGCTTTCGATGGTTATGACTTAATCGACGACAGCGCCGAAAAGCTGATCAGCCTGGCGTTGTTTGATTATATAAAAGTGGACCTGACCCACTCCAACTTCGACATCATGGTCGAACACAATCAGGACTTTTTCAACAGGTCCTACGACTACCTGAGCCGCATGATCCATGACAGCAAAATCAAGTTCGTAGCAGACCGAGTGGAGCACAAAGCGCTACACACACTGGCCCGCAGCATGCCCTTCGACTTTTTCCAGGGGAGATACTACTCGCCGACCGAGGTTATTTAAGCTCTCAAAAGATTCATCCGCCCAGGAAGGAACCTATAATGAACACGCAGAATAACAACTTTCTAATTTTCACCCGAGACCAACGGGCACGACAAGCAATAGAGTCGCTTCTCGTACAACGCCTGTATTTATCTTTTGAAATCGAGTCCGGAAAACTCAGCAGTGAGCGAATCAGAAAGAGTCGCTTCACGCACATCCTGCTCGACCAGGCGGACATATCGCTGAGTGATGTCAGCTTTATCCGCAAGAATCAAAAAGATGCGGAAATCATACTCATAACGCCCAATTCGGAGCACTCGGAACTCCATCACTTCTCTCATTTCGGGGTCGATGGCTTTCTCAATAAGCCGGTGGCCGACGAGGAGTTCATCTCGGCGGTAAGTCGGATTAAAGAGTCGCAAGGTAATCCTGATATCTGGTGGTTTAATGCAGACGAGCGAACCTTGGTCAAAGAAGATACGACCATCCCACTGACCGGTACCGAATCATTGATGCTCACGCAACTGGTCATCAGCGATCGACGGGTAATCAGCAAGACAGATTTGATTCTGCGGATTGATAAGGACCCGGAATGCTACAGCGGTCTTGAAATGTGTTTGAGCAGGCTACAAAAAAAATTCAAGGACGCAGCCAACGGAGAGCGTCTTGTTCGTTCGGTGAGAAACCGCGGTTATTGCCTGGCCCAAAGGATAAGAGTCGCTTACTGATTGAGTTCGCAAAAACAATAACAATAAATGCGATCCCCAACCCCCTTCAGAGACATGAACATCGCTTAACTGCCTACCTTCCTCGCCCATCGGCTCCTGCCCTCTACCTCCCGTGCATCCACCACGCCATAGTTCCTACCCGGCTTTTTCTCGCTGGCACTCGGCAAGCGCCTGTTTGAGTGCGTTAATTATATAGACGATTCCGCGACATACACCTATTCAAAGTGCATGACCTTTTATAACAGCCCCCTAAAAGTGCGGCCGTTATAATTCGTCAGACACCCGCAAAGATTAAGGCACTAGTATAAAACCGGACACTGAGACAACCGTATCAGTTGACACCTTTTATAAAAGACAAAACCCCTATGGCCAGTCATAAGCCCGCCGAAACCCAACTCGAATAATAAAAACAACTTCTGATGGAATCGCGCTCGCCAAGCCTTTGTGTGTGGCTGCCATTTATCAACCGTCAACTGATACACAACGTGGCGCACGCCCGAGGGATACCGCTATGGTACATAATCGTATTAATCGGAACAGCATAACCAAAGGACTTACGTTCTGGGGGCAATGGGCAACTGCCATCACTTCGGTCAGTGCATTGTTATTTGCTCTGGCGCTGTACCAGACCGGAGAAATCGACGCCCATTATCGTGTGCTGGCGGTTCTTACTTTCCTGGGTTCGGTCCCTTCTTACTCCCTGCTGCAGGTTTATCACAAGCGGCACGGTTACCTCACCGGCCTGGGACGCCTGCTGCTGGGTTGGCTGCTGACGCTGGCCGGACTGACCAGTATCGGTTTCCTGAGCAAGACCAGCGAATTGTTCTCCAGGGAAGTCATCCTGATCTGGGCCGTGGCCGGATATTGCCTGCAGGCTTTGCTGTACCTTCCCCTGCACGGTTTTTCGAGGCACTACCATCGGCAATTGCACAGCCAATACAACACCCTGATCATCGGCACCGACCAACTGGCATTGAAACTGGCAGACAAACTGGCCAAGACCGAATACCCCCCACTGGTCGGTCTGATCAGCTCCAAACCCAACGAGCTGTCTACCAACGTCAGTGCTCACAGGATCGTCGGCCAGTTGCAGGAGCTGCGCGAGCTGATTCGGGTTCACGATATCCGGCGGCTGTACATCGCGCTGCCCTTGAGCGAAGCCAAACAGGTCGAAGCGCTGTACATCGATCTTCTCGACTCGAATGTGGATGTGGTCTGGGTTCCCGACCTGGGCAGCATGACCTTGCTCAATCACTCCGTCAGCGAGCTGGACGGTCTGCCCGCCATCCACCTCAATGAAAGCCCGCTGACCAGCTACCCAACGGCGGCGCTGAGCAAAACCTTGCTCGACAGAAGCCTGGCTGCCCTGGCGCTCATCGCCTTCAGCCCGCTGCTTCTGGTGATCGCCGTCGCGGTAAAGATCTCCTCCCCGGGCCCGATCATCTTCAAACAGGAGCGGCACGGCTGGAACGGCAAGATCATCAAGGTCTGGAAGTTCCGCTCCATGCGCCTGCATGACGACCACCAGGTCCAGCAGGCCGGCCGTGAAGACCCGCGCATTACGCCAATCGGCCGTTTCATACGACGTACTTCCATCGATGAACTGCCGCAATTCTTCAATGTGTTGCAAGGCCATATGGCGCTGGTCGGGCCTCGGCCACATGCGACTGCCCATAACGACTACTACACGGGCAAGATCCGCGCCTATATGGCCCGCCACAGGATCAAACCGGGCATTACCGGGCTGGCCCAGATCAGTGGCTGCCGTGGCGAAACCGAAACCCTCGACAAGATGCAGAAGCGTGTAGAGATCGATCTGAACTACATCAACAACTGGTCGTTATGGCTCGATATAAAGATCCTGATCAAGACCCCCTTCACGCTCTTTTCCAAAGATATCTATTAACCGCCGCGACATTCGCGCCCGCTCAGAGTCTGTCTATTCTTCAGCCTGTTGCGAACAGGGCTGCAATCCGGCAGTCAGGCCACTGACTGCGCCGGAGCGCCCCGCACACTTCGGCCCATCCCATTTCAGGTTGAACCATGCGCCCTATCACCCGACGCCAACTACTTGCCGCCACAGCCTGCGGGGCTGCCGGCCTGACGCTTGGGCAACTGGCCGTGTTGCAATCGAAACCGCCGGCACCGCACGCGCACGACCTGGCCACGCTTGAACGGGTCAACGCGGCGTGCGAGCAACTGTTCAACAGCATGCACATTGTGGCTCCCTTGAGCCTGGCGAATCTCTGATGACGACCGATCCCACCCTGGAAACACTCATGGCCAATACCGCGCTGATCGCTCAGGCTGCGCAGCGCTCGGATGCCGCCTCCAGGTTACAGCACCGCTTCGTTCATGGCGGGGCTGATGAAAGCATACCCACCGAGTCTGGTCCGCTCCCGACGCTGAGCAAATGGAAAGCCGATACCGATCAGGTGTTTGCCCAGGTAAAGGCGATAGCCGACTCGAATTCTCGCCGGGAGGTTGCCGACCCCACCGCTCGGGCGGATGGCAGTCCCCTGCAGAGCGGTGACGAATACTTCAACACCCAGGAAGGGCTCAAGAAGGTCTATAACGGCGCGGCCTGGTATATCCCGAATGCCAATGGGCAGATGATCCAGCGGAACCTGGCCAACGCCGCCGACCCGAATACCGGTCCGAACATGGTGGGGTTTCTGCAATCGGGGACCGGCACGCAATCGCGCACAGTCGGCGATAAGCTCCAGGAGCGTCACAGCCTGCTCGACTTCATGACAAAAGCCGAGCGAGATGATGTGACCTCCGGGGCCTCGCTGCTCAACCACACGGCAGCGATCAATCGAGCCTTTGCCTCGGGGTATGAAATAGAGCTGCCGGACGGGGTGCTCAATGCCGAGTACATCAATCTGGTGGACGGTACTCGCGCCATCGGCAAGGGGCATATCGCCGGTCGCCTGGGTACCAACAACTGGAGCGGCACGGTAATCAGGGCCCTGCCCTCTGCGGAACGAAAATTTATCCGCATGCCCGCAGGCAAAATCAGGGGCGTGTTGCTGGAAGGGTTTACCCTGGCCGGTGACCACGTGCATAACCCCTTGCAGGATGGCATCAGCCTGGAGGGAGCGGTTAGCGGCCGAGACGGCGGTTTGTGGGATTTCGAGCTGCGCCGCCTGTTCATCAAAGGGTTTGCCGGCGACGGTCTACGACTGGTGGGGGGCTATAAGGATACTCAGGCCCCTGTGCAGTTCGGCCAGGTCGCTCATGTACTCGTTGAACGACCCGTGGCGACGGCACGAAGCCTGGTGTTGATGGGACAGTGCGAACATATCGAATTCGACGAGTGTCGATTCGATGGTGTGTATGGCCTGGGGCCGGTGGGCGTGGGTTCCTATATCGGCAGGTTCGATCCCGCCTACGACATACGACCCAACAACATAACCTTCACCAACCCGAGCTTTCAGCGCGCCAGCGTCGGCATCGAGATCGACCGCTGCGAAAATATCGTGATGATTGCGCCGTGGTTTGAAACGGTCAAAACCGCGGTCCAGCAAAACAACTCATCGACCGGGCTGGAGTTGATCGCACCGCGCTTCGCCAATGTCGTCACCGGCCTGGATTGCGGCAAGAACTGCATGGCGTCGATCCGCTCCCCCATCGTCGCGGGGAGCATTTCGAACCTGGTGGTCGGCAGCAACCATAGCGGAGTCAGGCTCGACTCACCGTCCAAGGCCGGCGTCGGCACCAGCGGTGTCCATTCCACGGTGTCGTTCAATTCCGGGCGCCGGCTTGACGTCAAGGCCCATGCCTTCCTCAACATCGAGTTTGGTCCGGGGCTGACGATAGAGACAATCAACGGCTACCACATGCCAGGACAAACCTTGACCCTGTCGGTGAGCTCCAACCCGGTGAGATTCGCATCCGGAGGCAACCTCGCGCTGGGCAGTCTGGGGACTTATAAAGTGCTTGCCCCGGGAAGCACCATTACCTTCCTTCGCACAGACGCACCCGGCGTCGCTAACTGGCAATGCATAGGGCTGGTATGAGGTAGCAACCTCGATCCGCCCACCCGGTAACGGCAGACCGCCAGGCGTCTCAACACCCGTTCAACGCAACCAGCGCCACGCGATCAGCAAGCCCGTCAGCACGCCAAGACTGTTTGCCAGCATGTCGTAGGGTGAAGCCGTGCGCAGTGGCATCAACCCTTGCGCGCCCTCGATAAGTAAGCCGGTGAGCAAACACCCCAGCGCTACCCAGAGCAACCTCACTTGGGGAAAGGCCAAACAGCAACTGCAGGCAAAGACCAGGAACCCGAGCCAGTGATGGAGCTTATCCTCTTGGGCGAACAGCTCCGGGATCGGCTGAGGACGCAAGCCCGCGGTCAGCAGAATCGCAGTCACCACAGCAAAGACCAGACCCCGCAGCCAGAATGGCAGCTCGGTCAAACGCTTGAGTCGCACCATCATTCGGTAATTTTCTCGAAGTTGTTGTAGAACCGGTCGCTGTCACGCCCGTCGGTCATGGTCTGCAGCGAGTAAGCACGGCCCAGGCGCGCGCCGCCATCGCGGGTCAATGGCGCCCAGACGATATTGGCCCGGCGCATGGTCGAAGTACTCATCAACTCGTCGAACGGGATGGAAATATAGATCCCCTTGTCGAAGCTGCCCTCACCATATTGTTCTTTCGAGGCGGTGGTCAGGGTGACCCAAGCGCCAAACTTCACTCCGTTATTGAACTCCCGCGACAAGTCGACGGTTGTACCCCAGTCCCGCGCCAGATAACGCCCGACACTGACCGCCGCCTTCAGGTCGTTGGGCAGCTCGGTATAGCCGGTGACATGGCCCGTCACGGTCCGGTAATCACGCAGACCGAAGCCCTGATCAAAATCACGCTGACGCACGAAGTTCAGATCGGCGCCCACCGACCAGCGTTGCCCCATAGGGCGATACAGCACTTCGCTGCCGACCCCGGCAAACATGGATTCCAGGTAGCCACCGTAGACCATCCCATACAAGTCCTTGTCCAGCTGCACCGCATGGTTGAGCTGGAACGTCGGCATCGTCACATCGGAGGTGGTCAGGTATTTGCGCAGATCGGTCCGCACCCGGGGCAATCCACTCGGCGCGTCGTAAGTGAACTTGTCGTAGTTGTTCAACAGGTTGGCGCTGAGCAAGCCGTTCCACCAGGTATTACGGGTAAAACGGTACTCTGCATCAGCATCGGCGGTGAACTGATAGAGCAGTCCGTCGGGGCCGCCGATGTTCTGTTTATACCCCAGGCCGAAGCCGTAGCTGAACGGATCCAGCGCCTGGGTGTAGAGCGTGGTTTCATGGTGCGCAACCGCCGGATTGACTTCGGTCGAGCGGTGCAGATCCTTTAGCGGCTGCTCGTTGTTCACCACCGCGCGGAACGTTTCCCGGGGCAGGCTGGTTTCCTCGATCGACATGTCATAACGCTGGTCTACCAAGGTGAACCAGTCGATATCCTGATTGACGCTGTTATCGAGAATCCGGCTGGCCCGTCCCACGGCCTTGGCCGGGTAAAAGTAGCGGGACTGCTCGCCATACACCATCAGCTCCGAACCGCGCTGGGTGATGCGCTTCACCTTGTAGCCGGCATTTTGCTGCAGCCGGTTGGAGACATTGGCCCAATTGACCTGGTCGGCCGGGATCGACGGCTCCCGTGCGGGCAGCGGCTCGGCGGGAGGATCGTAGGTCTTGGCCGGCGCCTTGCGGCTGACAAAGTTGGTGTGCAGGGTGATGCCGAACATCGCGGTGTTGCCACGCTCCCAGCCGGCACTCAGATCGACGCTGTCGGCCAGCTTGTAGACCACGCCAATATTGATCGGCAGATCTTGCTTGATCGGGTTGTTCAGTGGCTCGTTCCGGTAGTCATTGCCCTCGTACTCGACTTTCAGGCTCAGCGGTTCCCAGGGTGTTTGATAGGCAACCCCGCCAAACAACGATGGGCGTCCCTTGAAATAAGCATTGGAGTTCACCCCACCTGCTCTGGAGACGGCTGCATCGCTCTGCGGGCGATCATTGAACTTGCTGCCGAACACCGCCAGCGGGTTGCTCAAATCTCCTCGATTACCCAGATAGCCCCAGGCAATACCGAGGCTGAAATCCAGGTCGGCATAGCGTTTGTTTGCGACGAAATACTCGCTGGAAAACAGCCCGGTACCGCCGATGTCCCGGGCCCCGAATGCGATCTGCGGCGCCCAATGACTTTCTTCCCAAAACCGTGCCTTGACGTCGATGGCCTTGTCTTTGAAGCTCTGATTGCCGCTCAACGCCTCGGTGCCGTACTTGCGGTTGGTGACCGCGGTGTAACGAAACGAGCTTTCCAGCCAATCGAACGGCTGCAGGGAAAAGCTATAGCGCGAATAAGGGTCGGTACGACTGGCAGTGGCACTCAACTCCCCGGCAGGGGCCATGCGCGCGGTAGGTGTCTGCAATAGACCGACACCACCAAAATCATTCTGTGTGTAACGCGGTTCGCCTTGAACCAGTCCGCAGGGCAAGAGCAATACAGCAGCAAAACGTAACTTCAAGGGGCCACCTCAGCCAGGGGTTGAGTGGCGAGAAACTCGGCCAGTTGTTGATTGAGCTCAGGGGTCGGCACATCGAGATCGTCGTTCCTGATCGGCACCAGGATCCTGCTGCCGGGGGCCGGCACGACGCCCTCCTCACGATTCCATGCCGCCACACCGACGCGCCGCACCTGGCCGTCGGGCTGGATCAGCCACAGATAATCGCTCTCGGCATCGCTGAGGATGGCGCAGTGCCGGGCATAGTCGCGGGCCTCCTGCATCGCGCTGTAAGGCACATGACAGGGCTGCGCAACCGCCCCCCAGACTTCCACGGTGGACGGCAGCGCGGGGTAAATCAGAAGGTCGCCATCATCCAGCAGAGCGTTACGGGCGAACCCCACCTCCAGGGCGATCGGATCAAGTACCGCGACCTGGCGCCCGGTGACCGGCAACCGTTCGATCTGCTCATACAGGCGCGCGCTCAAGGTCGCTCGCGTGTTCCTGTCATCGAGCAAGGCAACCCGCTGCAGCAGTTTCAAATCGAACAGCACCCCGGCCTTCAACCGGGTCTGCTTATCCACCAACGAGCGGTGCAGCCACGCTGCGCCCAGCCAGTAGCTTTCGGCGTTGGGTTGGGCGGCGCTGATGACATCCAGCAAACGTGCGCCAGGTTTGACCTCGAACTGGCCGGGGCTGCGGACATCACCACTGACAGTGACGGCTGCCTGGCCCACGCCCGGGCCGATCAATAACAGGCCAAGCAACAAAAGGCTCGGACACTTCATCGGGCAACTCCCCGATCAAGGCGCAACTGCACAATCTTCAGGGACAGCTGCGGCGTCAGATGCTGCTCGCTGCGCATGATGAAACCGTCCCGGGGGTCGACCCAGTAGCGGTTGGTGGCGTGGAAATCCAGGGTGGGCGCATCCACCTGCTCATCGATCCGCAGCAAGGCGTAATCCTTGTCCAGAATTCGGATGCTCTCGATGTCGTGGGTGCTGAAGCGACTGTTGACCGCAATGCCGACACGGTAGCCGTCGTAAATATCGATCCAGCGAGTGCTGGCATAGCCGTCGGGCAAGTGCAGAAGACCGCGCTTGAAGGGTGATTCGCCGCTGAAGCGAGTGCCGTCCAGGGAAACACCCAGCCCGACAGTGCGCACCACCAGGCCGTCACGCAGCATCAGCACTTGTTTGCCGGAAGCGATCCAGAACTCCAGGTCACCACGCTGACGAGCCTTGGCCATCACCCCCTCGCTGGTGGCGGTGGTGACCAGGATCTGCGAATAAGGCACGGCATCGACCTGAGCGCGGGTCAACTCGATGGAGGCAGGTCCCGTGGCAGACGCTTTAAGCGTGTTCCAGGAGGCCTGCATCAAAGGGTTGCACCCGCACAGCAGTAGCGCCATCGTCAGATAGGCGCTGATAGGCAAAATGTTCACTGCTTGATTGAGCCTTATCTGCTGTTAGCTTCGCTGAGGTTGTTGACAGAGCTGGCGCCGGTCCCGAGGACACTGGCCGTAGGCAGGAGTTGACTGATCAGACGGTTCCAGCGCGTCACGCCGGCCGGGCCGACATAGACGATATCTTGCGGCTGCAAGTCGAAACGGGTGGCCAGCACCAGGGCGGAAGGTGACTCAGCATCGAGCTGGAAGACCTTGGCCGGCTCGGTTTCCAGATTGTCCGCGCCGCGAATTACGTACACCGCATTGCCATTGGAGGTGGTCTGGTTCAAACCTCCCACAGTGCCGAGGGCATCGGTGAGGTTCATCGATTTGCTCTTGAAACTCAGCGCGCGAGGTTGGTTGACCTCACCCATGACATAGATCCGTTTGAGATCGTTATAGGGCAGGTACAACTGATCGCCCCCCTTGAGGTAGACCCTGTGCAACTGCGAGTCCTGACGATTGAGGGTGTCCAGATCAAGCCGGTACTCACGTCCATCGCGAGTCAGCGTCAAACCCGACAGGTCCGCGTTAAGCGGATCCACCCCGGCAACGCCAATGGCCTCTACTACGCTCAGCGGGTTAGTGGTGATCGGCTGTTGACCGGCCCTTGCCACGGCACCGGAAATCACCACCGTCTGGCTGGCGAAGCGCAATACACTGACGTCAACCTGAGGGCTTTCGACAAATTGCGACAGGCGCTCGGCGATAAAAGCTCGCAACTCTTCGATGGTTTTACCGGCGGCCGGGACATTGCCGATGTAGGGATAAAACAACGTGCCGTCCGGACGAACCAGGCGACCGTTGGCATCGATTTGCTGTTGCGGCCCCGAAGGTGCCGTCAACTCGGGGTGATCCCAGACCGTGATAAACAGTAAATCGTTGGCGCCCACGCGATAACCACCCGGCGTATAGGACAACAACTCCGAAGGCACCGACTCGCGAACGCGTGCGGCGGCATCCATGGCAATCAATTTAGGCGTGATGGGAATAAGCTCCACCCGGCTACTCTCCCCAGAGCCGTCACGAACCAATTGACGGGTATCCATATGTTGGCCAGGCGAAAACATACAACCGTGCAAGCTAATACTTGCCAGCATTACAACATAAAACCTACGGATCATAATGGCACTACGCTAGTCGAGGGCAAGTCTGAAACAAGATCACCCAGAAAGTTCTGAGTGATCTTGAGCAACACATTTTGGAGGGTATCAATGGGTGCCAGTAGTTCCGGTAGTACCCGTAGTGCCAGTCGTTCCAGGCGTTCCGCCATTGGAACTACCACCCGAGTTTGCAGCGGCCACCGCCGCGGCGACAACAGCCGAGCCGACCAGCACACCTCCCCCGACTGTAACGCCACCGATCAATGGGGTACTCAACGCGAGGGGGGCCTCCGCAGCCGCTTCCACAGCTGCTTCTGGGGTCGCCGCCACAGGGGCAGTCAAGGACAGGGGTTCTGCCGCCAACGCTGCGGTGCTCATGACCGCCAGCAAGCCAACAGCAAGTAGTTTCTTCATATCAAACTCCTTCTCGACATCAACTCTTCATAAGATTTGATACTAAGTGGCCAGGAATGGAACAGCCGGCATATAAACTGCTCCCCTAGATTGAACGGGGTAGTTCATGCACATTGCCTCCTTTGGAGCATGTCATTTACAGGTGTTGCACGCCATAGACCGACAATCACCCGCCCCCGAGCCAAGCGCCTGTGCAGAACAGGCACTATTGACGACCTTCTACGACATTTAGCACTTTACGAGGCATTTTCAGCGCAAGCTGGCGAGCAACAGCCATTCGCTCCTCAGGCCTATTGTTATTATTAGTCAGGATTCTCCCGCCGCATTGACCTTGAGGATTTTATCGCGACGGGAAGTTCCAGGTAAAACAGCGCCCATTAATAACATTCACTGTTAAATATAGACCGTTAATAACCATAAACTGAATGTCCGCGCGAATAGCGATAACGCGAAAGTTCAGCCGTGAGGGGTTGTTGATCCCAGTTGCAGCAGCACCCGTTGCAGCTCGCGCATCCAGCTTTGCGGTGCCAATCCATGGGCTTGCTCAAGGGCTTGGCAATCCAGCACGGACCAGGCGGGTCGCTTCGCCGGGGTTGGATACTCGGCGGTGGTGATCGTCTTCAAGCTCGGGCGTTTTTCCAGCAAACCCAGCGCCAGGGCCTGACTGAAAATCTCATCGGCGAAGTCGTACCAGGTGCAGGCGGGCGCGCCGCTGTAGTGATACAGGCCCCACTTGAGCGCACCGTCGCGTTGAAAAATCGCCGCAAGGGTCCACAAGGTATCGGCAATACTGCCGGCGGAAGTCGGACAGCCACGCTGATCCGCCACCACGGCCAGCTCATCCCGGTCGCGTCCGAGGCGAAGCATGGTTTTGACGAAGTTGTTGCCATGGGCGCCGAACACCCAACTGGTTCGCAGAATCACATGGCGCGAACAGTGTTGCTGCAGTTGCTGCTCGCCGGCCAGCTTACTCGCCCCATACACGCCTGAAGGAGCAGTGACATCGCCAGGCTTGTAGGCGCTGTTGTTGTCACCACTGAATACATAGTCGGTGGAAATATGCAGCAACGGAATACCCAGCTCCTCGGCCGCCAGCGCCAGGTGCGCAACGCCGTCCCGATTCACCCCGTAGGCCCGCTCGATCTCGCTCTCAGCCTTGTCCACCGCGGTATAGGCCGCCGCGTTAATCAACAACTGCGGCTTGATTCGGGCCAGGACCTCCCGGACCTGAGCCCGGTCACTGATATCCAGATCGCCCGAACCGTAGCCAATGACGCTGAACCCAGGCGGTACTCTCTGCAGCAACTCGCGCCCGACCTGCCCTTGCGCTCCAGTCACTAGAACCTGCATGGTCATTCCCCGCTCAACAGTGTGCGCAAGCGCGGATGGCGCCGGTCTTTTTCCGAGAGTTGCGGCGACTTCAAGGGCCACGCAATGTCCAGAGCCGGATCATTCCAGAGAACCCCACCCTCGTCCTCGGGGTAATACAAGTCGGTGCATTTGTATTGAAAGTCGGCAACATCGCTCAGCACACAAAAACCGTGGGCGTAACCCGGCGGAACCCACAATTGGAGATGATCATCGGCAGTCAGTTCGACTCCCACGTGTTCACCACACGTGGCGGACTCCGGGTTGATGTCCACCACCACGTCGTAAACGGCACCGCGGGTTACCCGCACCAACTTGCCCTGGGGGCGAGTCCGTTGGAAATGCAAACCACGCAGTACGCCATACTGGGAGCGCGAGTGATTGTCCTGCACGAAAGGCAATTCGATTCCGATGTCGCGATAACGCTGCTGGTGATAACTCTCGAGAAAGAACCCACGGGCATCGCCGAACACCTTGGGCTCGATAATCAGCACGCCAGGCAACCTGGTTTTAATGACATTCATTTCTCAGGCTCCGTGCTCAGCACTTGTGCCAGATATTGGCCGTAACCGGTTTTGCATAACGCCGTAGCCTGTCTATCCAGTTGTTCAGCTGACAACCAACCCTGGTGATAGGCCACCTCCTCAAGGCAGGCCACTTTCAACCCTTGGCGTGCTTCGATGGTCTGGACGAAATGCCCGGCCTCCATCAACGAATCATGAGTCCCGGTGTCCAGCCAGGCAAAGCCACGTCCCAGCACACTGACGTGTAGATCCCCGCGCTGTAGATAAGCGTTGTTCACGTCAGTGATTTCAAGCTCGCCGCGGATCGAAGGTTTGACTTGTTTGGCAATGCTCACCACGTCGTTGTCGTAGAAATACAAACCAGTGACCGCATAGTTGGACTTCGGACGTTTAGGTTTCTCCTCGATCGAGACCGCCTTGCCGTCGCTGTCGAACTCGACCACACCAAAACGCTCAGGGTCGCTGACTCGGTAACCAAAAACGGTGGCGCCGGTCTGTCGTTGTGACGCTTCGCGCAACAAGGCGCTGAAACCGTAACCGTAGAAAATGTTGTCGCCCAGAATCAGCGCCACATTGCTGTCGCCGATAAAGCTCTCGCCGATCAGAAACGCTTGTGCCAGGCCATCGGGGGAGGCCTGTTCGGCATAGCTGAGTTCAATGCCGAAAGAAGAACCGTCCCCCAACAAGCTCTGGAAGTTGGGCAAGTCCTGCGGCGTGGAGATAATCAATATCTCGCGAATGCCCGCGAGCATTAATACCGACAACGGATAATAAATCATCGGTTTGTCGTAGATCGGAAGCAGTTGTTTGGATACACCACGGGTAATGGGATGCAAGCGGGTGCCGGAGCCTCCCGCGAGAATGATGCCTTTCATATGGGGATTCCCTTCTAAGTTGATCGAGAATAGAGGCAGTGTTGGTCTGTTTCAGGAGGTTTGGCCAAGACGTCCCAGCCGGTACTGACCGTTCAATACTCGTTGCCACCATTCTTGATTGTGCAAGTACCACTGAACCGTTTTGCGTAGGCCACTTTCAAAGGTTTCCTGTGGCCGCCAACCAAGTTCGCGCTCGATCTTGCCCGCGTCGATGGCATAACGAAAATCGTGACCTGGCCGGTCTTTGACGAAGGTAATCAGCTCGCGATAACGCTCGACACCGGCTGGCTTGTCGGGTGCCAACTCTTCGAGCAAATCGCAAAGGGCTGCCACAACCTCAATATTGGTTTTCTCATTGTGGCCGCCGATGTTGTAGGTTTCACCGACCTCGCCCCGGCACACCACCTCGCATAGCGCACGCGCATGATCTTCTACAAACAACCAGTCACGGATCTGCAAACCATCGCCATATACCGGCAGAGGCCTGCCGTGAATGGCATTTAGAATCACATGGGGAATCAACTTCTCGGGGAAGTGATAAGGGCCGTAGTTATTCGAACAATTGGTGACCAGCACCGGCAGACCGTACGTACGTTGCCAGGCCCGAACCAGGTGGTCCGAACTGGCCTTGGACGCCGAATAGGGTGAACTGGGCGCATAAGGCGTGGTTTCACTGAACAGGCTATCGGTGCCTTCCAGGTCGCCGTAGACCTCATCCGTGGAGATATGGTGGAAGCGAAAAACCTGTTTTACCTGTGCCGACAGCCCGTTCCAGTAACGACGGGCCGCTTCGAGCAACGTATAGGTACCGACAATGTTGGTCTGAATAAAGTCGGCGGGGCCGTCGATAGAACGATCGACGTGCGACTCCGCGGCGAGGTGCATCACCGCATCAGGCTGAAACACCGTGAATACTTGATCCAGGGCCTGAGCGTCACAAACATCGACGTTAAAGAAGTGATATCGCGGCGACTCGGCAACTCCCGTCAGGGACTCCAGATTGCCGGCATAGGTTAATTTATCGAGGTTGGCCACTTCGCATCGAGTATTTTCGATCAGGTGCCGGACGACCGCAGAGCCGATAAAGCCGGCTCCGCCAGTCAGGAGAATACGGGTAGTCATAGTCGTCTCTCTACCGACTGACGGGATACCAGTCAGTCAATAATTTTTCATATTGAAGCAAGATTTGATTCCACGTGAACCGCTCGTGAAAGCGCGTAAGACTGGCCGCTTTCATCTGCGCAAGCGTTGAATCGTCCGTCAGCAGTTGGTCAAACAAGGCAGCGCAAGAGGCTTCATCCTTGAAGTAAGCGGAGCCACTTTCTGTCACCCATCGATTGAATGGGTTGTCATGGGCAATAACCGCACACCCCGCGCCAAGCGCCTCGACCAACGATGGGTTGGTTCCACCGACACGATGCCCATGCAGGTAAAACCGACAGTAATAGCGCAGTGACTGTACGACCGCAGTCTCATAGATCGCTCCGGGAAAGATGACCTCTGAGCTGGCCGCGTCCATGACCTGCTTATGGTATGGATTATTATTCGGTTGAAAATTGCCTAGAACGACAAGCCGATGATTGCGAAGGGTGGAACTGAACGCGCGAACCATCTCGAGGAACGAGTTTTCGGGTTCCGGTCGGGCAATGATCACCGAAAACTTGCCGGGCTCTATGGCATAAGTTGCCAATAAACCCGCATCTGCACTCAGAACCCTGTCTCCACCATAGGGGATCATAGTGATCCTGGCTTCGGAAACCCGTGTCGCCAGGTGCTGTTTTATCTTGGGGTGATCCGCGACCAGGTGATTACCCATCCAGCAACCGGCACGCTCATTGAGCCAGAACCAGGTCTTGGCAATGGTTCCCCACTTGTCACGCCGCCACTCAATGCCATCCATATTGATGATGTTGGTCTGCCCTTTAAGCCTTTGCAGCAAACTGAAGACGGCGGTGTTGTAACCGAGGGTCAGAAACAGCCCCTTTTGCGAGGTCGCATGAAGCGTGGCTTTCCAGTCAAAAAAAACCGTGCCCAGCGCACCCTCCTGGGAAACAGGGATATGAATCCTGTTGACACCATTCCAGATGCTCTCAGTGATTGCTCCACGGCCCTCTTCCTGGCAGTAGACATACACCTGCCAGCCGTATGCCGTTAAATAAAGAGATAATTTCTCCGCGAACGTTTCGAAACCACCATGTTGAGCCGGAACACCTCTTATGCCCAGGATATAAAGTTTTTTAGGTGTCATGCTGCATCTCGTTGAATAATGTTGAGAACTTGCTTTCGAACACTTCCAGGCTAAAGTCCCGAGTACGGGACAACGCATTACCAGACAGCCTCTTGTATTTCATCGGATCCAACGAAATCCTGCATATCGCGCGGTAAAGCTCCTCAATGTTGTATGAAGAGATTAAATAGCCTTCGATATCACTGCGTACCAACTCCGCGGGACCTCCCACCGGCGGAACGATCACGGGCAAGCCGTGGGACATGCCTTCGAGGATGGTCAAACCGAATGTTTCAATCCAGCCATCAGGTTGGGAAAGGTTTAAAAGCAAATCAGATCGCGAATAAAAACCCGACATATCTGATTGGCGAGGATAAATCGCCACATTGCCCGGAACATCGATACTGGAAAAATAACTATCGACTTCACTTTGGCTGGCATTTAGCACCAGCGTAAAGTTCAGGTGCTTGTCCCCTTCACTGCGCCGGGCAAGCGCCAGGAACTCCATGACGCCCTTATAGGCCTTCAAGGAGCAGATCATCAACGAGGTAAAACCCGCCTCTTCCTTGATTCGATATGGTTGCTCAACCGCAGTATCCAGGGCGTTATGAATAACCACTTGGGAAAGTTTTGCAAAGTTCTCCGCCTGCATCAGATAGTTCGAAACGAATACAACCTTTGTGCTGGTCTTTTCAATAACGAACCTGAGAAACCTCTTCAGGACATTGGGCTTTATCGAGGTTTCATGCACATGATAATAAACCGGTATCTTCAGCAGCTTTCCTGCCAGCGCGGCACCAAAGGGCATCATGGTATTGACATAAAACACCACGTTCTGCTTCTTGTATTTCAAGCATTGAATAAACAACAACCCCTGAGAGATCAGGTAGTAGCCAAGGGTCAGCAACTTATTTTCTGACCTTTTATAAAAAAGTCTGCTCTGCACATCCGCCACGTCTGACAAGAAGCCATCACCATGACCGCTGGTAATCACCTCGGTGGCTATATTGTTATTCACCGCGGTCTTGATCACTTGAGACAAAACCTTGGGACTTCCACTTCTGTCGTTGAACAGGTGAATGAAAACCATCTTCTTCGAGTGCATGCTTATGTTCTTTTGATGAGGGAGCGACTGAGCGTTGAAAACCGCTCGGTAAGGGCCATGCACACCCAAAAAATGGCTATCGAATGCGCGGGAATGGTCTGACTTGAGAAGCCCATGGCCAGAAAGAATGCGACCAGGGCGGCACCTACTCTTACTTGATAGCGGTCGACACTCTGATCAATCGCCATCCTCCTGACAGCGGTCAAGCTGCGTTTGATCACCAGAATGATGAACGAGAAAAAGACGATGAACCCGACGACGCCAGTGTCGTTAAGTATTGCCAACGGCAAATTGGAGATCCATGCACTGCGATGATTCTCCGAACCGACCAACTCCGGCGCAAAAGAATATATTTCGCTAAAGCTGTAGATACCATTTCCGAACATAGGGTTTTCCAGAATGGAATTCGCCGCCAATGCCCACATGATAAAACGCGTCTTGACCGAGTGGGTTCTGCTGATCAGTTCATAATCGCCAAAAGAAGAGGCAATGAAATAAGACAGTAACGACATCACCGCCACCAACAGCGCGGCCCCCAACAGGTACTTCACCAGGTCCCTGTTCTTGTACTTCCTCGGATAGCTCAGTCCGTGATAAAGCCAGACGGAGATAATGTAGGAAACCCAAGGCGCTCTTGAGAACGAAAAGAGCAGAGAGGTATGCAAACCGATGATAAGGATCCACCACCATAATTTTCGGTAATAACCCAGGGCCAGCACGGTCAAGATAATCAGTGATACAAACACCCCGAATAGATTGGCCTCATAAATTCCGCCACGGATGCGCGTTCCACCACTCCCCTCTTGCAACCAGTGAATGGCCACCTCAGGAAGAGGAAACTTCAACAGTGAAAGAATATAAATCAACGATAAAAACGGGCCAGAAAACCATGCCAAAAGCAGATAGGTCCTGGATTTGAAAATCGTAAAGGGATTGGCCTTTAACCAGATCACCACATAATAAAATGAAGCAGCCAGGAGTAAGCCTGCGTACATTTTCAGCGACCAGGCCTCAACCGGGCCGGAAGCTGATGCGTAAAAAGCCAGCACTATCCATACGGTCAGGATGATTCCCGTCCTGGGCAGACGCAGGGGGATATTCGAGCAGACCAATAGCAATACAACGATGAAAAAAACAGGAGCAGCCAGCAACCTTTCCAGGGTCAGGTTGTTGCCGCCCAACGACCATTCAATATTGTTAAAAACCACGGTGAAGCCGATGATGACAGCCAGCACATAACGCGGATTGATACTCGAGGACTTAACGCTAGTGGTACCGTGACTCATCATAAAATTTTAATTGGCCTTTTTGCTATTTTGGTTGAAAGCGCTCCATCGAGATAACGCCAGGTAATCAACCTCAGTGCTTCCAGCTTTTCATGACTGTTGGTGAAATCGATTGTTTTACCGACGACCGAGTCGACCTCACTCATGTTGTTCACCAAGCGATCGGTCAACTCGACTTTATCCAAAAGACCTTTGATTCTATTCAGCCCGCTTTCGGGTAGCGCCGTGACAAAGGGAATACCGAAGTTCACGGCGAATGCGGTGCCATGGAACGAGTTGGTGATGACAAAGGAGGCATTGGCGAACAGCGAAATATAATCGGCAGGGCTGGCATCCATTATGTGCCTGTCGCTCTTGTAGCCAAGAAAAGGGTCCTGATCGATTGCCACGACTCGCAACCCTAATACAGTCCTTATTCTATTTATCGTTTCCCTGACCAAGGTGTCTTTCTTCAGGGTGTAAACGAGAATGTATTTATCGTTATTTCCTGGCGTTCTGCCCGCAAGCTGCAGGCTCTGCATCCACTCTTGCTTGTTTAGCATCAAGGTAGGATCCAGGGTGTGATAAACCTTTTGGTTACCAAGCATGCTGCGCAGATTTCGCGCAGTGTCCTCTTCCCGGACAGAGATACTGTCAAAGGTCGACAGTGCCTTTCTGACCTTGGGCACTTCCTCTTCCGAATAGCGATACGAGCCTGCGCTTGAGGAAAACGAGATCTTCTTTTTCGCCCGGGAAAACGCCAGCATATAGTTCAGGTCCAGATACCCCGTGATAGCCGGATTCCATATCTGGTCGCTGCCGCAAACCACACAATCAAAGTTACCTGACAGGGTTTGAAGCGTCTGTAAATCCGGGCACGCGGGGGTCAGATTATAGTTAACCCGCATGAACTCCTTGAACTTCGCTATCAATCGCCTGCGGGGGAGGATTCGAAAAAAATCCTTGCCCGCTCTAAACAAGCTACGCGGACTGCTGTCCACTCGAATCAGCTTCAGTGTGTTTTCCAGCTCTTTGCTTTTGTAATCAATAATCTTGACGTCGCCATACTTCGACAGCACGTTCTGGCTGGCGAGCGCTTGTAGAGTCCCACCATAACTATTGGCGTGATGTATCGTGATCAATGCAATTTTCAAGGTGCTGAGTCCTTTGCGACCAGGGGTGAGTACTTACTGACTGGACAGCTTGGTATACACTTCTTCGAGAGGGCGACGCGGAGAGGCACATACCGTGTTCTGCTCATTCGGATAACCTATCGCCAACATCATCATCACCGTATGTTGCGGACTTATCTTGATCACTTTTCGGAAGTTTATATCCGCCCTCCCCGACTGGCTCCAGTTCAAACAGCACGAAGCAATACCTATTGAATGCAGGGCCAGGATCAACGACATGGAAAACATCCCGCCATCGATCCAGTGCTGGTAACGTTCTCGAGGGGAAACGAACGCACGCAAGTCTGTGGTTACAATCAACAAGTCTTTGATCTTGTGCCCGAATCCGCGGTTGCCGTCTTGAAAAGCAAGGGCGTGTTGTGCAAGTTCGCCATCCAGATGATAGACATGCCACGATTGCCGGTTACAGGCAGAAGGTGACTTCATGGCCATTTCCAGCGCTCTGTTAAGCTCTTCAGCACTGATGGCGGCGTCGGAGAACTCTCGAAGCGAGTACCTGGAGAGGAAGAAGTCCTCTGGGGTTATCAATCGACCTTTATTGAACTCTGTCTTGGCGCGATTGATCGCGCCACTGTTGTAATAGAACGGGATAGTTTGCTTGCTCAGGCTCTCGACTTTAACCAGACGTTTTATAAGCTCAGCGGTTTTTTCCGGCTGGTGAGCTTTTTCAGCTTCAGCGAACTTCTTCAATACCGTGATCGCCACCAGGTCATGATAGCCCGTGCCATTGAGCATGAATGACTGCTCCAACGCCTTGATAAGCGCATTGGCGCCCGCCCATCCAGACCCCGGTTTCCTGTTGGTAAAGCTCAGGCTCTTTTCAAGGGTGTGGTACACCTTGACCATGTAATAGTTTCGAGCTTCGACCGAACTCAGTGAGGATCGCCATCCCGAATACCTGACATACCGACTCAGGTCATATAAAAAGCCAAATCCTGCCAGTAGTGTCCGAGCATAGATTTTTACGGTATCAATCATGAGAGTTCATCTCCCGATTGTCGGTAGTGATAATTAGTTTAGGCATGGGAGCTGTACCTGTTATCGGAACTTGTTCTTGAAAACCAGTCGTTGGGCGCCATAAAAGTACAACGACAACAGCAATAGATTACTGACAACAGTCGCTATCGCAGCGCCACGCAGGTCATACAAAGGAATTAATGCAAGGTTGAGGAACACATTGATTATCGCCACCAGCGCCATGTATTTAACTTTCACCTTCATGTGTTCCTGCGTCACCAACGTGGCACCCGCGCTGAAAGCCAGAAAAATAACCGGTGCCGACAGGGAAAGAATCTTCAATACCGAGGACGCCTCTCGATAGGTCTCACCAAACAGCAGAGGCACTGCCCAGTCCGCACAGACCAGAATCACCAGCATCGCCAGAGTGCCGAGCAGCAACATCAGCCAGTTGCCCTTTCGGTATATCTGATAAAACATATCTGGATCATGGTTGGCCCAGCGATGCATCTTGGGCAGCAGGAACCTCTGATAAATCACACTCGGCAACAAATACACCGCCGTCATGATGGTAAAAGCGACGCTGTATATACCTGCAGCGCTATTACTTGAGAGGTGTTTCAGCAAGATGATGTTGCTTTGGAAGTAAATCAGGTGCGAGAACGCCGCAACGCCAAACGGCCAACTGGCGCCGGCCACGCTTGACATGCTCGGCCTCACGGACAGTGCCGTGAACCCGGCGGTTAGCTCGTGACCCTTCAGAGTCAGCTTCCCATTTGCTATGTGCAGCAACTGCGGGATGGCCAGTAAAAAAAACACCACTGCAATGACGGAATAAAATACAGCGTAGTACTCCGCGGCGATCGGCATGGAACTCATGACCGCCGTGATGAAGACCATCGAGCAACGAAGAAAATGTGGCAAAAACTGCCACAGCGCCAAGTGCAAATATTTTTCTTCAAGTTGAAGTTTGCTGCTCACCAGTTCTACTGACAGCTGTCCCAGTATGTACAGGGAGAGAATCAACAGCAGGTTTTGCGTTAACCGGTCATGGCTGGAATAAAGCGCCCACGCCACGATGGAGCAAATAAGGAACAAGGTGCTTAAGGCGATGAACTGGAACGAAGGTGTCAACCAGCGCTTCGCCGCCCAGCCCTCCTGGCCGAAAGCCTTGAGCCAATATTGGGATATCCCGAATCCCGCCAGGGGCGCAAGTAGAGTGATGGTCGTCAGCGCTGATGAAAAAGCACCGAAGTCATTGCTGCCCAACTTCCTCGCCAACAACACTTGAGTCAGAAAGGCAAACCCGGCTCCTGCCAGGGATCCTATCCAGAGGAGCGATATAGCCTTGAACGCTGTGGTTTTATTCATTGACCTATGTCGTTCGCAATCACGCTACCGCCCCAGGATTTTTCGTCATATTCCTCAGGACGTAGTGTTTCTATGAAATATTGGTTTGATCATGCCTGTGGGGCTATTGATCCGGCGCGGCAACCACGATAAAAATTTAAACTTCAAAAACTACCGTAGCGCCGTCATAAACTCAACTTATGACACTGTCTGTTCACTGCCCATCAATTTTTGTCAGAAGCATAGGCGTAGTGGTAATAGCCATAATCACTGTAGCCATATTTAGTGGAGGCTTTTTTCTCCACACCATTAAAGATCGCACCTTTAATGGCAACTCCGTTCTGAGCGAATCTGCGGACCGTCAACTCGATTTCCTTCGCCGGGTTCAGGCCAAAGCGCGCGACAATCAGATTGGTCCCGGACAGGCGTCCGACGATCGCCGCATCCGTCACAGCCAGCAGCGGTGGCGTATCAAGAATCACCAGATCGTATAGCTCACTCACCTGCTCCAATAGCGCGCTGAAATTGGCGTGCATCAGCAACTCGGAAGGATTGGGCGGAATCTGGCCTCGGCTGACAAAATCAAAGTTTTCGATTTCAGTCTTATGGATCGCGCTGGCCACATCGCAGCGCCGGGCCAGGACGTCGGAAAGCCCGTTGTCCGAAGAAACACCCAACACTTTATGCAGATAACCCTTGCGCATGTCGACATCGACCAGCAATACCCGCAGCCCGGTTTGCGCGATCACCACCGCCAGGTTGACTGACACGAACGTTTTGCCCACTTGAGGGCTGGGGCCGGAAATCATCAACCGGTTATTGTCGGCCTCGTGCATGGCGAAGTGCAGGCTGGTACGCAAACTGCGCAGCGCCTCGACCGCCAGATCGGTGGGGTGACTGATGGCCAGCAATGAAGAACCTGCACCGGAACGTCCTCGTCCACGCAAGGCTTTGTCTTCTTCGGCTTTCTGCAGAAGGCTGTAGGGAATCGACGCATACACCGGCAAGCCGAGTTGCTCGATGGCTTCCGGGCTTTCCAGGCCACGGTTCAATGCCTTGCGTACCAGCACCAGGGCCACCGCCAGGAATCCACCGAGAAGCGTGGCGACCAATACAATCAAGGCCTTTTTAGGTTTCACCGGTTTGAGGAAATTGACGTCCGCGGTGTCAATCAGACGCACGTTACCAACGGTCCCCGCCCGCATTACATCCAGCTCCTGAGACTTGTTCAGCAGCTGGGTATAAATGGCCGTACCGACCTCTACATCCCGGGTCAGGCTCAGCAGTTCCTGCTGGGTGGAGGGGAGGCTTTCGACCTTGGTCGCCAGGCTTTTCTGCTTGCTGCTCAACTCACCGATCTGCGTCAACAATGCGCGATAAGCGGGATGTTGACGGGTGAACTTCCTGTCCATCTCGGCTTGCTGCAACTTCAACTCGGAGATGCTGGTGTCCAGGCCGACAATCTGATCAAGAATGGCCTTGGTTTCGAGCGTGATATCCACGGACTTGCGGCGGGTCTGGTATTCATTCAAGGAGTTTCCGGCTTTTTCCAGGTCCTTTTTGACCAGCGGAAGTTGCTCTTTGAGAAACGCCAGACTCTGTGCTGCCTCTGCCGACGTGCGCTCTATGTTTTTTCGCACATAGATATCGGCAATTTCATTGAGTATTTTAATCGCCTGTTCCGGGTCTGTACTTTCCAACGCCAGACCAATCATGCCCGACTCTTTTCCGCGTTCGGAGACATCCAGCGCCTCTTGATAGTCGAGGATACTGGTCAGGCGGGAATTACGAATGATTCTGAAGCGGGTTCCAGGCTTGGCGTGCATTTCCTCTATTTCAAACTTGACGCCATTTTGTTCGAACAGTTGCCCGGACTGGTTGGCCGCCAACAGCTTGTCATCTTCGTCCACCAGAGTGTAATGACCCTTTTCACCCGCGGTCAGGGTCAACTTCTTGCCCAGTTGCGACTCGGGGAGATCCAGTTTGAATATCTTCAGCGACTCTCCTCCCCAGGCGAAACTGTTCAGCCCCAACCAGGCATTGGCTATTTCACCGGGATTGTTATTCTTGAATCGACGCGCCAGGAATTCACCAATAACCGGGAAGTACATCGGCTGTATGACAATATCAAGTTTCAAGTTATCGACGGTTTTACCAATCACCGAGCGGGACTGGATCAACTCGATCTCGGTGGCCGACGGAGACTCCTTGCCCAGCATGCTGCCGATATCCGAGAAGCCCAACAAGTCGTTCTTTTTCGCTTCAACCTGCAGCAGCGCATTCGCCTGAAATACCGGCGTTGCCAGCACTGCATACGCGGCGCCTGCCACCATGAAGGCGCCGGTAATCGCGGCAATCAGCCATTTATGGTCGATGAGTGTTCCAAACAGACCGAGAAGATCAATCTCGTCATTGTCGTCTTCCCGCACGTGGACTACTGGCGCTTGCTGCATAAGTCGGATTCTTTGCCTTTATTACGATTCAAAAAGTAGTGGTCATCAGCGTGTTAGACGCTGTGCCCATGCGTGTACGGCTTCTTCGATCAACGCATAAGCGTGCACAAAAGCAGGTTTGCCTTGACGGTAGGGGTCGCTGATTTCGCGGTCGTCTTGCCATTTACCCAGCATCAGCACCTTGCCTCGCGCTTCGGGGGCCATGTCGAGCACACCGCTGACATGCCGCTGCTCCATCACCAGTATCAAGTCCGCCTCACTGACAGCTTGAGGCGTGAGCTGAATGGCCTGGTGCTCATCGGGCAGGTGGCCATGTTCCTCGAGCACCGCGCGCGCCATCGGCTCGATCGGCTTGCCGACCATGGCGGCAAGGCCGGCTGAACTGACTTCGATATCGGAATGAACGAGCGCCCCACGCAGCAGATTTTCCGCGGTAGGGCTGCGGCAAATATTGCCCACACAAACAATCAAAACTCTTTTAAGCAAGATAACCTTCCCCGTCTTGTCAACATTGGCGCTGACATAGCACTTGCCGAACATAAGAGTTCCAAACCACGGATGAACCTGGGCATTTATAAACCCAGCAACGGCAGTATCAACGCCGAAACATCAAGTGTGTATTTATTACCACGACACTTGAACAGCACTCAATTTTTTCTTCAGACAAAAAATAACACTTCACTCTTCGAAAATTGAAAATAACAGTCAGCGAATTTATTCAGACAATTTCTAACAGTTGCGGTTTTCCCGCGACCGATCAATTTAGATTACGCGGCACGTAGCGAATGGACAATGTATAGCCGTCCCGCTAATACATTGCCAGGGCCCAGTCAGATGTCGGGTTATTAATTGAGGTACGCAGCGCCTTAGGCAACAACTTTGTTTACCGCGGGTTGCGAAGAGCATGCCGCGGAATAACCGTGCGTAGTCGCCCGCCATCCGACAGCCTGGGTCGAGTTTTCTTACTGCCATTAGCCAATACATCAGTCTACTTTTCAAGGACGCTCAATGATTCGTAAATGTCTGTTCCCCGCTGCCGGCTATGGGACCCGCTTTTTACCCGCCACCAAGGCCATGCCGAAGGAGATGCTGCCGATCGTCAATAAGCCACTGATCCAGTACGCCGTCGAAGAAGCACGCGATGCCGGCCTGCAACAGATGGCCATCGTCACCGGCCGCGGCAAGCGAGCGCTGGAGGATCATTTCGATATCAGCTTCGAGTTGGAACACCAGATTCGCGGCACCGATAAGGAGCGGTTCCTGGCCGGCACCCGAGAACTGATCGATACCTGCAGTTTTTCCTATACCCGTCAGGTGGAGATGAAGGGCCTGGGGCACGCCATTCTCAGCGGCCGCTCGTTGATCGGTGATGAGCCATTCGCCGTGGTGCTGGCCGACGACCTGTGCCTGAACCTGGAAGGTGATGGGGTGCTGGCGCAAATGCTCAAGCTCTACGCCAAGTACCGCTGTTCGATCGTGGCAATCCAGGAAGTGCCCCGCGAGCAGACTCAAAAATACGGCGTGATTGCCGGCGAGCAGATTCACGAGGGTATTTACCGGGTCAACAGCATGGTCGAGAAACCCCGCCCGGAAGACGCCCCTTCCAATCTGGCAATCATCGGTCGGTACATTCTGACCCCCGATATCTTCGACCTGATCGCCGATACCGAACCTGGCAAGGGCGGTGAAATCCAGATCACCGACGCACTGATGAAGCAGGCCCGGAACGGCTGCGTACTGGCTTACAAGTTCAAGGGCCGACGCTTCGATTGCGGTGGGGCCGAGGGTTACGTCGACGCCACAAACTTCTGCTTCGAGCACTTGCATCAAAACAACCTGTGACGGCCTTTTGGTCCTCTTTACCCTATGGACGAAACCTCTATGAACACTTTGAGCGGTTTCAAGGCGGATGACAGTCGCCATCCGTATGGCGCTGAACTTAAAAGCAACCTCGCGTACCTCATCGTCCGCGCCTATGCGTCGGAACTGATCTTCCCGCGCACGCAAAAACCGCCAGTGCTGCTGGTGGAACGCATCGGCGCCTTTCCTTCTTCCGGGGAGATCCGCCGTCAAGTCAAGGATGGAACCGCGCTGCTGGCGAGCATCAAGAACCGCTACGCCACCGATGCCCTGGACATCAATGAGAGCGACGGGCTGAGCCTGATCTTTGCCGACTGGCGCTTCAGCTTGCGCCTCTCGGGCAATGACTATGAGACGTGCCTGAATGTCGAAAGTCGCGGCGACATCTCGTTAATGCAGCGCAAAACCGCCGAGCTGCTGGAGCAGATCGGCGCAGGGACAGACTAAATATCGGCACACAAAAAGGGATGACTTCGAATGAACGCGAGTGCAGAACACGCCGCCAAAGCCTGGTATCTGGTCCAGTGCAAGCCCAGACAAGATGAGCGCGCCGAAGAACATCTGCAGCGCCAGGGCTATGCCTGTTTTCGATCAAAGTACAATCGTGAGCGCATTTCACGAGGGCAGCGACGGGTAAGCAGCGAGTCGCTGTTTCCGGGCTACCTGTTTATTCAACTGAGCCTTCAGGACAGTTGGGGCCCGCTGCGTTCGACCCGTGGTGTTTCGCGAGTCGTCGGGTTCGGCGGCCAGCCTCTGCCAATCCGTAATGCGTTGATCGACGAGCTTCAAGAACGCAACAGCCAGGCCATAGTGACAACGCTGTTGAGACAGGGCGAAACCGTACGCATCACTGAAGGCCCATTCGCCGATCTCGAAGCGGTGTTCCTGGCCATGGATGGCGAAGAACGGGTGCTGCTGCTGATGAATTTCCTGCAACGCGAACAGCGAATCAGCCTGCCTCTGTCAGGGGTCAATTCGCTGTAAATATCCTCCTGCGAAGGCAGGTAAACCCACCACTGGCGAGCCGATGAGGCTCGCCAGAACTCTCTCTGCGCCAACGCCCCCACGAGACCTGACTCAGTGCTTGTCGTACTCGTCGTGACGGCGCCACCAAGGGCCTGTCTCGTTGCGCCCTTTTGGGGCGCGGTCGAGCCACTGGTACATGCCCCAGAGGCCATCCAGCCCGCGCGCATAGGTGGAATAGGTGTGGTAGACGACGCCGTCCTCGAGCACAAACGCGCTCATTCCCGGCCTGTCCCGCGTATACGTGGGCGCGTCGGTTCCGCAGGTGGCCGCAAACCGTGCAACGGGTTCCGGGACCTGTGTCGCGTCCATCGCGTGGCCGCCGCGCCGGTAGTTGTATTCAACGCCCCCCTCGCGCTGTTGCTCCTCGGTGAATGCGACGTTGAAGTCGAAGTTGAAGTCGCTGTCGAGCGAGGACGCCCAGGGAAACGTCCACCCCATCCGTCGCTTGTATGCCTGCAGCTTCACCAATGGCGCCCGCGACACTGCCGACAGCGTGACGTCGTGGTTCGCCAGGTGGACGACGAAGCCGTCGAACCCGTCCGCGATCGCCGAGCAGGACGGACACCCCGCCGTGTAGTCAGGCCCGAACATGAAGTGGTAAACGAGGAGCTGCGAGCGCCCTCTGAAGAGATCTGCCAGCGAGGCACTCCCTTCATCGGTTTCGAATCGAAACGCCTTGTCGACCCGAACCCAGGGCAGCGCCTGACGTTGCCGAGCCAGCTCGTCGCTGCGCCGCGTTAGCGCCTTCTCCGCTTCCAGCAGCTCGAGCCGCGCTGCCAACCATTCTTCACGTGTGCCGGTCATGTGTTTGTTCATCAACGTTGCTCCCTTCGTCGTTCGCTCAGCTCTCGATACGACGGGTAGTTTGGTGGTCGTGAGATAGACTAATCAGCGAGCATCGGACGGTGGGAGTGACAAGTGTGGCGCGATTCAGATGGACTCGCTGATCACGGCTGCAGCGCGTGCGCTCGCAGCGGGTGATCCCCTCGGCGCACTGAACCGGGTCGCCTTGCGCGATGATGCGCCTGCGCTCGCGCTTCGAGGGATCGCGATGGCGCAGCTCGGCGAGCTTGTTCGAGCGAAGGCACTCTTGCGAAGTGCGGCACGTGCCTTCGGTCCGAAAGAAGCCTTGGCCCGTGCGCGGTGTGTCGTCGCCGAGGCCGAGATCGCGCTCGCCTCACGCGACCTGGGCTGGCCTGCGAAGGCGCTCGACACGGCGCGGGCGACGCTTGAGGAGCACGGCGACCGGGTGAACGCCGCACATGCGCGGTATCTCGAGATCCGGCGCTTGCTCCTGATCGGGCACCTCGACGAGGCCGAACATATGCTCGCCGAGCTCGACCCCGCGCCTTTACCGCCTGCATCGAGGGCCGTCCACGAGCTGGTCGTTGCGGGGATCGCGATGCGCCGCCTCCAGGCGAAGACGGCGCGCGCTGCGCTCGCTCGGGCCGAGCATGCCGCGCGCCACGCTGGCATCCCTGCGCTGACGGCCGAAATCGAAAGCGCACTCCTCGTCCTCAACGCGCCCGCAGCGCGCCTGATTGCGGGTGGCAAGGAGCGGCTCCTGCTGCTTGAGGAGGTTGAAGCGTTACTGACGTCGGAGGCGCTCGTCGTGGACGCCTGCCGTCATGTCGTGCGCGATGCACGCTCGCTGGTCTCGCTCGCAAGGCGTCCGGTGTTGTTCGCGCTCGCGCGAGCGCTGGGTGAAGCGTGGCCCGCCGACGTGCCGAGGGAGACGCTCATCGTCCGAGCCTTCCGATTGAAGCTCACTGATGAGTCGCATCGCGCACGGTTGCGCGTCGAAGTCGGGCGGCTTCGGGTCGCGCTTCGGACATTGGCCGGCGTGACCGCGACGAAGCGCGGGTTTGCACTGGTGCCGTACGGCGCACCGGAGGTCGTCGTGCTGGCGCGGCCCGTCGAAGAGAAGCAGGCGGCGATGCTCGCCTTCCTCGCTGACGGTGAGTCGTGGTCGAGCTCGGCCCTGGCGCTTGCGCTTGGCGCCAGCCAGCGCAGCACGCAGCGGGCACTCGACTCACTGGCGACGTCCGGCAAGGTGCAGTGGTTTGGTCGCGGGCGAGCGCGTCGCTGGATGACCCCGTCGGTGCCGGGTTTCGCGACGTCTTTGTTACTCCCCGCTCCACTGCCGAGTGACTAGGATCACTCCACGACCAAACCACCAGGGTAGAAGACATGAAACGCTCAGCAGCCGAAATCATCCGCGAATATGGACCCTTTCCGGGGGTCGACAACGTGCACGGGGTCACCTATGACGGCCAGCAGGTCTGGTTTGCTTCCGGAGACAAGCTGAACGCCCTCGATCCGGCGAGCGGGAAAACCCTGCGCTCGATCGATGTCGCCGCGCATGCAGGAACGGCCTTCGACGGCCAGCACCTGTTTCAAATCGCCGAGGATCGCATCCAGAAGATCGACCCGAAGACTGGTCGTGTGCTCGCCACGATCCCGGCGCCCGGCGGCAGCGACTCAGGGCTCACGTGGGCCGAAGGGACGCTCTGGGTAGGCGAGTATCGGGACCGGAAGATTCATCAAATTGATCCCCTGACCGGGGCGGTTCTTCGCACGATCGAGTCGAACCGCTTCGTCACCGGCGTCACCTGGGTCGACGGAGAACTCTGGCACGGCACCTGGGAAGGTGACGAGAGCGAATTGAGGCACGTCGACTCTCGAACGGGAGAGGTCCTGGAGAGTCTCAAGATGCCGTCTGGAGTCGGCGTATCGGGGCTCGAATCGGATGGCGCCGATCAGTTCTTCTGCGGCGGTGGAAACAGCGGCAAGGTGAGAGCTGTTCGCCGACCTGGATAAGGCTTCGCGGCCGGCAGCGACTCCGCTCCCCCATAGGCATGGAACTCTTGGCTGGCGCCACACATCAAAAAAGATGTGGCAGGTCATTTACGTTTCATGCTTTTGGAGGACACGTTATGCGCCGCATATTCCTCATCCCATTGCTAATGCTTTGTCTGCCCTTTGGTTCGGCCATGGCCCATAGGCCCCATGGTCCCGATATTGATGCGCGCGACGTTGCTACTTCGGCAGGGATATCCGTGTCGCTGTACTCGACTTTCAAGGACTACAAACTCGTGACTCCCGCCCGCGATGACGCTTCCAGCTTCATTGCAAGTGGAGGCGCAATTCGCGGCGCTTATCTGGAGTCGACGTTGAAGCAGATTCGGCACGATTATCCAGACCTCAAGGCAAGTGACGAAGATCTGGCCAGTATGCTGCTCATACAAGATGAGCTGCCGGCAGGTCGCTAGAGGCGTCATCAGCAACACACATGTCTGCTGCTGGTGATCAATCTGCGGCCACAAGTATTGCCGCAAATGCCTGGACCGTGATTGGGCCTATCGATAACCCCGTGCCTGTAAGTCAAACAACTGCGCATAACGCCCGCCGGCCGCGACCAGGCTGTCGTGATCGCCCCGCTCCAGGATTGCGCCCTGGTCCAGCACGATGATGTGGTCCGCATTGCGCACACTGGAGAACCGGTGAGAAATCAGCAAGGTCATGCGGCCCTGGGTGTGCTGGCTGAAATGCTCAAACACCGCCGCTTCCGCCGCCGGATCAAGTGCCGAAGTCGGCTCATCCAGAATCAGGATATCGGCGTTGCGACGCATGTAGGCGCGGGACAAGGCAATCTTCTGCCATTGCCCGCCGGACAGTTCCTGCCCACCGGCAAACCATCGTCCCAATTGAGTGGCATACCCTCGATCCAGATGTTCGATGAAGGGGGCGGCCATGCCCTCGGCGGCGGCTGCATGCCAGCGTTTTTCATCGTCAAAGGCCAAGGTGTCGCCCACTCCGATGTTCTCGCCCACGGAGAACTGATAGCGAATGTAATCCTGGAAGATGACGCCGATGCGCCGACGCAGCGCATCCTCCTCCCACTCCTGCAAATCGCTGCCATCCAGCAAAATGCGCCCCTGATCAGGGCGATACAAACGGGTCAGCAACTTGATGAGCGTGGTCTTGCCCGAACCGTTCTCACCCACCAGTGCCACACTGCGACCTGGTACAAGGTGCAGGTTGATGCCCTCCAGAGCGGCTCGACTCGCCCCCGGATAGCGGAAACCTACATTCTCGAAACGCACCCCGTCACCGGGCACAACGCCCATGCTCAGATTACCGGTATCCACCACCACGGGTTCGGCGAGGTACTCATAGAGGCTCGACAGGTAAAGCCCGTCCTCATAGAGACCACTGATGGCACTCAAGCTGCTGCTGACGGCAGTCTGCCCCTGCTTGAACAGCACCAGGTACATGGTCATCTGCCCGAGACTGATGTTGCCATGAACGGTATCGACCACCACCCAGGCATAGGCCAGATAGAACGCCCCCGTACCCAGCAAACCGAGCACAAATCCCCAGCCATCCCGGCGCAGGGTCAGGCGCCGGTCTTCGGCGTAAAGACGAGCGAACGTGTCTCTGTATCGCTGCAACAGCAGCGGTGCAAAGCCAAACAACTTGACCTCTTTGATGTAGCCCTCGTGGGAGAGCAGCGTCTCGATGTAATTCTGCTGCCGACTCTCCGGCGCACGACGGGTGAAGAGCCGAAACGCATCGCCGGAGAAATGTGCTTCGGCGAAAAACACCGGCAGCGCACCGACCACCAGCAGCACCAGCGCCCAGGGCGAAAAATGCACCAGCAACAAGCCGAAGCTGATCAGCACGATCAGGTTCTGGATCAGCCCCAGCGACTTGATCACCAACGCCAACGGCCGGGTCGAGGCTTCGCGCCGCACTCGGACCAACTTGTCGTAAAACTCGGAGTTCTCGAACTGCACCAGGGACAAGGTCTGAGCCTTCTCCAGAATCAGGGTATTGACCTTCTGCCCCAACTGCACCCGCAACAACGACTGCAGGACCGAGAGTGCACGCTGGGTCCCGGACAGTAACGCGAGCACACCGGCTTCAAACAGCACGTAACGCACCACGGGCCACAACGGCGCGCTGCCCTGCTGGGCGTGCAACTGCATCGCGGTCACCACTGCGTCAACAATGCGCTGCCCCAACCAGGCCGCCAACGCCGGCAGCACACCGGCAATCAGCGTCGCCAGCACCAGCCCCAGAAACAGCCCGCGTGACGTTCCCCACACCAGCAACAAGGCACGTCTCGCCTGGTCGAGCAACGAGGCGAAACGGTCAAGAGCAGGCATAGGACGAAGGACTCGGCTGAGGATGGGAGATCGGCGTGTCGGGGTCGTTGATCATGACCATGCGCCATGGTACTTCAGCTCGACAATGGGGCGCTCCCGCTAACGCGCGTGTCTGCAGCTGAGGCGATAAGCCTCGCCTCATCCATAGAAAAAACATCTAAAAAAACACACCCGCCCACCGCGTTTTAGCGCTTTGCTACTGGGGGTCAACCCCATCGGAATTCGAGGACAAACCTGACGTCCAGCCGATGCACTCACCATAGCCGGGAGCAGAACATGAAAATCAATCCCTACCTGATCTTCAACGGCGATTGCAAAGCCGCCTTCACCTACTACGCCCAATGCCTGCCAGGCAAGATCGAACTCATGATGACCTTTGGCGAAAGCCCGGCGAGTGAGCATGTCCCAGCGGACAGTCACAACCTGATCATGCATACCCGCCTGCTGGTCGGCGACCAGGCCATCATGGGCTCGGACACCACACCCGACCGTCCCACTAACGGCATGAGCGGTTGTTCGATCTCGTTGAACGTCGACCGTGTTGCTGAGGCAGAGCGCATCTTTGCTGCGCTGGCGGACAAAGGTGCCATTCAAATGCCGCTGGAAACCACTTTCTGGGCGGCGCGCTTCGGGATGCTGGTTGATCGCTTCGGTGTGTCGTGGATGATCAATTGTGAGAAGGATCAGTGAACCTGGCTTCAGCCATTCGATAAGGGGTAACTGTGGCGGGGATATTTTTCAGGCATGAAAAAGCCCAACCTGGAAAGGTTGGGCTAAGTCATTGAAAAATATGTCGGGATGGCGTGATTCGAACACTTGAGCTCGGCGCGCTGCTTCAGAAAACCAGTGTGGCCCGTTGCGAGTTCTCCAGGCGCACATCTCGCCCAATCCCCAAACTCGTTACTTAAGCTGTGGTACTGAACCCACCATTTTTCAACTCATTCATCAGGGCGGCGCTAACTTGTCCCAAGGCGGCGTTGACCATAGAGATTTGCCCCTGAATACCCATAGTGACGGTAGTTTTGGCTGTCGGTGACAGCGTATTTCGTATGATTACTGACTTCAAGCTGTTGTTGAAGTTGCTGTAATTGCTCTTGAAGGTCTTTCATTCGCTTTAAAAGCTCTTTGACCGCGAGACTCATAGTGTCGTCGCTGGTTTTTTTGGCCTCATTAACACTCATAGTGAGTGAGACCTTTACAGCACCTTGACCTCCATCTTTGGCGTCTGCTTGTTGCGCTGTGTCGGTGGCACTGGAGCTATTCATCAATTTATTGGCAGTCGCCGCGGCACTTTGATCGTCCGGCAGTTTAATTTTTACTGCCGACAAACCGGTAATAGTAGACATGTCTTTTTCCCTATGTATTAAGCACTGCGCGATCGATACCGATATCGGATTGTCAGTTCATCAAAAATATTAACCGGGTATTGGATGTACGGATCATCGCTGCATGCGAATCCGTGGGGTTTGGAGATATGGAAAGAATGCGTCGTAGTTTTGTTCGAATATTCGGTCAATCACCACAAGCACTGAGGCGATCGGCGCGTGACGATCTTCGTCACGGCTGAGACGCCTATACATTCACGTTTATGTGAAGTGAGGGGTGCAGAGGAGGTTCAAGCGCATGAGCAGAACCTTGCTCCCCCTCTGCTCCAGGCTTATTGAAACGCTTAAAAACAAGCCCTGCTTAACGTTTGAGCTGTTCGAGACCGTCCACGAAGTCACGGATAATAGCGGCGACTTCAGTGGGCGATTCGAGGGGGGACAAGTGCCCCGTGCCGGGTAACACCTGCAGGGTTGATTGAGGAATCCGTGTCAGCACTTCCGCTTCCAGGGTCGCGACAGGATCAATGCGGTCCAGTTCGCCCGCGATGACAAGGGTCGGCACATTGATTGCCGTAACTTCATGGGTGATGTCCTCATGGCTGGTCGAGTTCGGCCATGCGGCTTTCGCTTGTGGCGCACCCCGCAGGCTGTCTTCGATGACCTGTTCACGGTGCTTCGGACTTAACGGTTTTGCCGTCAACATGTGATCGATTGCCATGCCCACACTCTCACGAGAGTCGTAGGCGGTCTCCATTGCCGCACGGACTTCCAGAGGGAGAACAAGCGGGCATGGAGGCGATGGTGCTACCAGCACCAACCCCACCAATCCAACCGGGCGCCGCGAAGCAAACAATTGCGCGATCTTGCCACCCATGGAGTGGCCAACCAACACGTAATGTTTCAGGTCCAGCGCCGCGATGACCGCCAGCGTGTCGTTGACGAAATCGTCCAGTGCATAGCCGGTCGCAGGACCGTCCGACTTCCCCCAGCCTCTGTTATCGGGCGTGATGGTCCGATAACCCGCCGGGAGTGCTGCAAGCACGTCGTCCCAGGTCCTCGAGGAACCGCCCCAGTAATGCAGAAAGACGATGACCGGCGAGCCGACGCCTTGGTCTTTGACGTGAATCTGAACGCCGTTGGAAGCTACTTTCATGTTGATCTCCTGAGGCTGAATGTCTGGGCCGATCATAGATTGATGCGACTGACGCGATAATTGGCAACTTGCCATCATCACTCAATCGCACCGCTATCGAATGGAGTCTTGATGGACCGTTTCACAAGCATCAGCGTGTTTGTTGCCGCCATCGAAGAAGGCAGTCTGGTCGCAGCGGGCCGGCGTTTCGGACTTTCGGCCTCCATGGCAGGAAAATACCTGAGTGGTCTGGAAGCGGAGTTGAACGTGCGGTTGATCCAGCGCAGCACCCGAAGCCTGAGCCCAACGGACGCCGGGCGTGCTTACTACGCGCGATGCAAACGCATTATTGAAGAGTTTGACGAAGCCAATCACGAAGCCAGTGATGCAAACAGCGCTGTGCGGGGGACGCTGCGGATTTCCGCTCCCGTGACCTTCGGCGCGTTGCACATGGGAGAAGTCATCGCGCGCTTCCTGGAGGACCATCCTCACGTCAACACCGAAGTGCTTCTCGATGATCGCTACGTGGATCTCCACACCGCCAGCATCGACGTCGCGATACGTATTGGCCGACTGCCTGACTCCGAACTGATTGCACGCCCCCTTGCGCCGTGCCGGATGGTGATCTGTGCTTCGCCAGCATTTTTAGCGCGTGAGGGCACACCTCAGGTGCCAGAGGACTTGCGTCACGCCCCACGCTTGGCATTTAGTGAAGCCGTTTCAGCCCACGGCTGGACGCTGAGCGACGCTCAGCATCAAACCCATGTGATCGATGGGCCGCTTCGCCTGCGCGCAAACAATATGCACATGCTTCTCTCTGCTGCGCTGGCGGGAATCGGCGTCGCTTACGGTCCTACCTTTGTGTTCGGGCAACACATCGCGTCAGGAAGCCTCGTAAGGTTACTGCCGGACTTTAGAGCGACCGAATTAACGGTACATGCCGTCTACCCGACAGCACGCTACGTACCCGCGAAAGTTCGTAAATTTATTGAGTACGTGGCGACTGATTTTGCCGGAGAACCACCATGGGACCGCTTTTAAATATTACATTTCAGACGTCCTGCAGGATCAGATCGGCGCCCTTCTCCGCCACCATCAGTACCGCCGCGTGGGTATTACCGCTGGTGACGTTCGGAAAAATCGACGCATCGACGATGCGCAAACCGTCGAGACCGTGGACCTTCAGCCGCTTGTCCACCACCGATGTCTGCTCGTCCGCGCCCATGGCACACGAGCCGCACAGGTGATAAATCGAACCGCTGTTCTCGCGAAAGTACTGCAGCATCTGTTCATCGCTTTCGACCAGCGGCCCAGGCAACACCTCTGCAACAGTGATGCCCTTGAGCGCTGGCGCCTGCATGATCTTGCGCATCAGCCGACTGCCCTGGATCACCTCGTCGATGTCCTTTTGTGTGCTCAGGTAGTTGGGATCGATTAACGCAGCGTCCCGTGGATTTTTCGAGGCAATCTCGATATGCCCGCGACTGGTGGGCCGACACGGGTTGAAGCACAGCAAAAAGCCTGAATACGGTTCGGGCTTGAGGCTCGCTTTGTTGTTTTTCGGGATCTGGTACGACAACGGGTTGAAGTACAACTGCAGGTTCGGATTGGCCTGCACGTCATTCCCCCGGAAGAACCCACCAGCCTGGTTGACGCTCATGGCCAGGGCGCCTTTGCGCGTCAGCAGGTATTTGAGGCCGAGCTTTAACTGACCGAACAGCGAGCTGAGCTGATCATTGAGCGTCGGGATGTTGGCCTTGTAATAGTAGCTGGCGCACAGGTGGTCCTGAAGGTTCTGCCCCACCGCCGGCAGGTGTTTGACCAGCGGGATCTGATGTTTGGCCAGCAGCGCCTGATCCGCCACACCGGACAATTGCAGAATCTTCGGCGTGTCCACGGCACCGGCGCAGAGGATCACTTCCTTGCGCGCGGTGAACGTGCGAACCACGCCGTGCTGGGTGACGCAAATACCGGTCGCACGCTCGTTATCGAACAACACCCGATCCACCAGAGCGTAATGCTCCACCGTCAGATTCGGCCGGCTCAGGGCCGGGTGCAAGTGCGCGAAGCTGCTGGAACAGCGCTGGCCGTCCTTGGTGTTGACGTCGTAGATGCCCGAGCCTTCGAATTTCGGCCCGTTGAAGTCATCGCTGTGGGGGTAACCCAGCTCGTCGCAACCCTTGAGGAACACATCACAGATCGGATGGGTATGGCCCTTCATCGGGGTGATGCTGATCGGGCCGCTGCCGCCGTGGTATTCGCTGTCGCCCAGCGGATGGTTTTCCAGTTTGCGGAAGTACGGCAGCACGTCCTTGAAACCCCAGCCGTCGTTGCCGTTGGCGGCCCAGTCGTCGAAGTCATGGGCCTGGCCACGGACATAGACCATCGCGTTGATCGAACCCGAGCCACCCTGCACCTTGCCGCGCGGGGCATAGATTTCCCGGTTGTTCAGCTGCTTTTGCGGCTGGCTGTAATACATCCAGTTGAAGGTCGGGTTGTAATACATTTTGGCGAAGCCGACCGGGATCTTGAACCACAGGGAACTGTCCTTGCCGCCTGCTTCCAGCAGCAGCACCGTGTGTTTCCCGGAGGCCGAGAGCCGGTTGGCGAGGATGCAGCCTGCGGCGCCTGCGCCAGCGATGATGTAGTCGTATGTCATGTAAGTCGTTGTCCAAATAAACCGTCAGGCGCAAACCCTGTGGGAGCGGGCAAGCCCGCTCCCACAAGGGGGACTGCGCCATTTTCGTCAGCCTCTGGCCGGCGATGTGTCTTTGACGTCCGCCGGGGTCGGCGCCATTTGCAGGTGCAAGCGCTCACCGGTGTATGGCGAATGCTTGCGCACCACGTCCATGTTCAGCTCCACCCCAAGGCCCGGCTCGGTGGACGGGATGATGTAGCCGTCCTCCCATTGCAGCGGTTTGGTCAGCACTTCAGCGTGGAAACTGCCCCAGGTCATGATGCTTTCCTGAATCAGGAAGTTCGGCGTGCAGGTTGCCAACTGGAAACTCGCCGCCGCGCCGATCGGCCCGTTGTAGAGGTGCGGCGCGATTTGCGCGTAGTAGGCCTCGGCCATGCTCGCGATCTTCTTGGCTTCCAGCAGACCGCCGCAGCGGGCGACGTTCATCTGCAGAATCGACGCACCGCCCGCCTGAAGCAGCTTGAAGAATTCGTACTTGGTGGTCAGCCGCTCGCCAGTGGCAATCGGGATGGTGGTCTTGGCCGCGACATGCGCCATGGCCTCTTCCTGACCCGGCGGTACCGGTTCTTCGAACCACAGCGGGTCGTACTTCTCCAGGCGCTTGGCCAGACGAATTGCCGAGGACGGCACCATCTGCCCGTGGGTGCCGAACAGCAGGTCGCACTTGTCGCCCACCGCTTCGCGGATCTTGCGGCAGAAGGTTTCGCAGCGCTCCAGCACTTGCAGCGAAATCTGATGCCCGGAGTACGCGGTATACGGCCCAGCCGGGTCGAACTTCACGGCGGTGAAGCCTTTGTTCATGTTCTCGATGGCGCATTCGGCGGCCAGGTCCGGGTCGTCGTAGTCGTATTCGCCCTTGCTGTTGATCGGGTACAGGTAGGTGTAGGACCGCAGGCGTTCGTTGACTTTGCCGCCCAACAGTTCATACACCGGTTTGTTCGCCGCTTTGCCGATGATGTCCCAGCAGGCCATCTCCAGGCCGCTGACCACACCCATCATGGTCAGGTCCGGACGCTGGGTGAAACCACTCGAATAGGCCTGACGGAAAAAACGCTCGATGTGGTGCGGGTCGTGGTTGAGCAGGTAGCGTTCGAACACGTCTTCGATGATCGGCAGCATGGCTTTGGGGCCGAAGGTCGCGGCGTAAATCTCGCCTACACCTTCGATGCCGCAATCGGTCTTGAGCTTGACGAACAGCCAGTACATGCCGCCGATGTGCGGTGGTGGTACGGCAACGATATGGGTTTCAAGGGCGACGATTTTCATCTCAGGCTAACCTGTTTGCTTGAAGATTTACGATTGATACGACCGCGTAGGGTCAGGGCCGCGAGGGTCCCCAGCAGACCGACGAAAGCGATGTAGCCGAAATACAGCTTGTAACCAAAGGCACCGGGGAAATGCTCGGTGAGGTAGCCGTTGATCAAGGGAATAAAGGTGTCCGGCAGATAACCGACCACCGAGACAATGCCAATGGCCAGGCCGGTGATGCGCAGCGGAATGTCGCAGGTGTCAAGGATCGCCCAGTACAGGCCGCGAATCGCGTAGGTCATCAGGCCGATGAAAATCACCGTGCCGATCAGCAGGCCCAGGCTGTTGAGCGCCGGGAACACGATCAGGCCGACCATCGCCAACGTCGCGCAGAACAGCGCCACGATCAGCACCGAAATGTTCGAGAACTTGTCGCCGAGCCAGCCACCGCCGATACCGCCAATCGGGCGCATCCACAACTTGATGGTGGTGATGGTGCCGGCCATGACCGCGGTCATGCCGCCGCCCTGCAGGTAATCGGAGAAGCTGTAGGTGGCCCAGAAAATGTGGTAGCCGCAGAACACGATAGCGGTGACCAGCCACAGTTCAGGGATTTTCACCAACATGGTCAGGTCGCTGAGCAGGTTGAACTTGCCCTTCTCCACCGCTGCGGTTTCTTCCATCGACTTCGGGTCCTTGATCAGCACCAGCACACAGCCGATGGCGATACAGGTGAAGGCATACAGGTAGACCACGTGCTTGAAGCCTTCGGCGGCCGACTCGCCACGGGTTTCGGTGGCGAACGCAAACAGTCCCAGGGCGACGGTTGCCAACAAGGCTTCCACCAGGCCGCGACCACCGTCGAGGATGCCGAAAAACCGGCCCTGTTCAGTGTGATGGGCAATCATCTTCACCCGCTTGAGCACCGAGGCCCAGAACGTCAGGCCGGTGGTCAGGCCCCAGCAACCGAAGATGATCATCAAACCGGTCATCGACGGCGCCGTGGAGTACCAAAGCCCCAGGGCTCCGGTGGCCACCAGCGAAAAGAAAATCAGAAAACGTGGCGCAACCCGGTCCGCCAGCCAGCCGCTCGGCAAGTAGCTGAGCAGGAAAATCGTCCCGAGCATCGAGTACAGATAACCCAGCTCGCTGTGGTTGATCTGGAACACATCGAGCATGGTGGTCTGGTAGACCTGACGCAGGTACAGAATCGGGTAGATCGCACCGGCGGCCAGCACCAGCAGCGTCAGTTGGAAATAGCGACTTCCTTTGTCACTGTGGCTTTTTGAACCCGCGTTCGAACCCTGAACAGCGGCAACAGTGGTTGCAGACTTGGACATCTGTGTGACCTCGGGCAGCCCGGTGGTCCTGGTGCCCCAAATAATTGTTTTTATAGGTTTGGAGCAGCTGCAAGCCCCAAGCTACAAGCGCCAAGCCAGAGCCAGTCACCGTTCGCTTTAACTTGCAGCTTGAAGCTTGAAGCTCGTAGCTGCTGTTCTAGTACTTCATCACCACCAGACGGGTCTGAGTGAATTCGAGCATGCCGTGCTTGCCGTCATCGCCGCCCAGGCCTGAGCGCTTCCAGCCGGCGTGAAAGCCCTGATACGGGTCGGCCGGGGTCCGATTGACGTACAACTCGCCGGCCTCGATGGCGTTGGCGACTTTCATGGTGGTGCGGTAGTTCTCGGTGTACAGCACCGACGACAGGCCAAACTGGTGATCATTGGCCATGGCCAGTGCTTCGTCGATGTCGCGGTACTTGAGCACTGGCAGTACCGGGCCGAAGATTTCTTCCTGGATGATTTCCATGTCCTGACGGCAGCCGCTGAGCAGGGTCGGCGGGTAGAAGTGGCCGTTGCCCTGCGGGATAAAACCGCCTGTTTCCAGTACAGCACCGTCGGCGATGGCGCGCTCGACCATGGCGTGGATGTTCTGCTGCGAACTGGCGTTGACCAACGGACCCATCAGGGTGGCGTCGGTTGCACGGTCGCCGAACTTCACCGCGCTGATCTTGGCTTTGAGCAGTGCGAGGAACTGGTCGTAGACGCTTTCCTGCACGTAGACCCGCTCCACTGCCGTACACAGCTGGCCGCAATGGGTGGTCTTGGAGGCGATGATGTCGCTGGCGGCTTTTTCCAGATCGGCGTCGGCTTCGATGATCGCCGGGGTTTTGCCGCCCAGCTCCAGCGATGGCTTGGCGATGTTGGCCTTGCAGTAATCGAGCACGATGCGCCCGGCGTTGACGCTGCCGGTCAGGGTGATCAAACCGACAGCCTTGTGGGTGCAGACGCTGGCGGCGGTGGCGTGGTCCATGGTCAGGATGTTCACCACGCCGGCCGGCAAGCCGGATTGCTGCACAGCCTTGGCAATTTCAAACGCCGAGGTCGGGGTGTTGTTGCTCGGGCGCACCACCACGGTGTTGCCGGCAATCAGCGCCGGGGCGATTTTGCGCAACAGCGTATAGACCGGGTAGTTGAACGGAATCAGGCACGCGACCACGCCAATCGGCTCGCGGTGCAGGAACAGGTTTTCGTTCGGGGTGTCGCTGGGAATGATCTCGCCTTCGATACGACGCGCCCACTCGGCGTGGTAACGGGTGATCTGCGCGGCGTAACGGGCTTCGTTGCTGGCATCACTGACGCTCTTGCCGGACTCGGCGGCCAGGGCGGCACCGATGTTTTCGGCGCAGGCTTCAAGGGCGTCGGCAAAGGCCCGCAGGTGTTCGGCGCGTTCAATGCTGGTGAGTTTGCCCCAGACCTTCTGGGCGGCGGCTGCGGCGTCTACGGCGGCCGTGGCTTCAGCGGTAGTAGCCGCCGAGACCTGACCGACCAAGGCTTCGGTCGCCGGGTTGTAGACTGCAATCAGCGCGTCGCTGGCAGGCTCAATGAAGTGACCGTTTACAAAGTTTCGCTCGAGTCGCATGTGAATCGCCCATCGTTGTTTTTATCCAGTTCCCGCAGTCTTGGCATCCTGCACCGGTTGAACAAACGATTTATTGAGCGCAGGAACATTCGAAAAAGGCAGGTTACCCCGACGGGCGACGAGTTCCCCTGTGGGAGCGGGCTTGCTCGCGAAGGCGTAGTGTCAGTCAACATTTATATTGATGACCCACCGCTTTCGCGAGCAAGCCCGCTCCCACAGGGGGTGGGTACGTCAGTTGGCTGCGGTTGAAGGCTCCAACTGCCGCTGCGCCAACCAGATCTCCTCCTGCAACCACTGGCTGAACATCTGCAATTGTGGCATCAAGGTCTGCTCCGGCCGGGTCACCAGCCAGTAGGATTGGTGCCCTTCCACGTGCACGTTAAGCACCTGGGTCAACTGCCCGTTGGCCAGTTCCGGGGCGACCATGTGCCAGTCGGCGATGGTGATGCCCAAACCGTCAGTAGCCGCGCGGATCGCCAGGTCCAGCAGGTCGAATTCATAACCGCCCTGGGTGTCGACGCCGGTGATTTTCGCCGCGTCCAGCCAGTGTTTCCAGGTCAGGTAGCGCTGGTCTTCCCGGGCCAGCACATGCAGCAACGTCAGGCGATTGAGGTCGATGCCGCCCTCGCTCCACTCCCGCGCATACAAGGACGGCGCACACACCGCGATGTGCCGTTCCTGAATCAGCAGCGAGCTGTCCAGGCCGTCCCATTCGCCATCGCCAAAACGGATCGCGCAGTCCAGGGTGCTGGTTTCCGCCAGGCTGTCCTGCAGGCGAGTGGTGATGCTCAACTCCAGTTCCGGATGCTTCTCCCGCAGTCGTCCCAAGCGTGGCATCAGCCAGCGGCTGGTGAAAGTCGGCGGCGCGTTGATGTGCAGCCGATTGGCGTGGGATTTCTGCTGGATGCTGCGCACCGTCAGCTCGATCTTGTCGAAGGATTGATGCAGCGCCCGCAGCAAAACCCGGCCGGCGCTGGTCAGTTCAAGGTGATGATGCCGACGCTCCAACAGGTTCTCGCCCAGTTGCTCCTCCAACTGACGCACCTGCCGGCTGACCGCACTCTGGGTGACATTGAGCAACTCCGCCGCCCGGGTAAAGCTGCCGGTGCTGCCGGCCACTTCGAAGGCTTTGAGCGCATTGAGCGCGGGCATTTTGCGTTTCATGAAGGTGACTCGCGCAAGGACTGACGAGATCCAAGCATCCCACGCCTTGTGGGAAATTTCCTGAGTAACATGCATTTTTGTGTTGTGCAGGACGATTTCTACTGTCTTGCCCGATTCCGCTTTGGGTGGGAGCGAGCTTGCTCGCGATAGCGGTTCATCAGTCAATATTGCTTCGCCTGACCCACCGCTATCGCGAGCAAGCTCGCTCCCACAGGGGTCCATCGGACCGTCTACTTCAAGCACCCGCGACACCCGCGTTCAGTAACATGCATTTATCGAACGTTTACGCGTTGAATTTATCGTTTGTCGATCTTTGCGCCGATGACAAAACTGCGGCCATCTCAAATAAAAACAACATGAGAGCTGCCCCATGCCTTATCTCGACGAGTTAAAGACTCTGGACGGCGACTTGCCGCACCCAGCAGTAAACGACCTGTGCACTCAAGTCAAAAACGGCAAGATCAACCGCCGGCAATTCCTGCGCACCGCCGCGCTGCTGGGCATCACCGCCGCCAGCGCCAGCACCTTCCTCGGTTCAGCCCTGCTCGGTAATTCGGCCCGCGCCGCCGATGTCGTCCCGCCGCGCCAGGGCGGCAGTCTGCGGTTTGCTTGCGCCATCCAGGAAATCCAGGACCCGATGCTGATCACCTGGATCGAAGCCTCGAACCTGCTGCGCAACTCGCTGGAGTACCTGACCTGGGTCGACGCCGACAACATCACCCACCCGTACCTGGCCGAGAGCTGGAGCCCGTCGGACGACCTCAAGACCTGGACCTTCAACCTGCGCCAGGACGTGAAGTGGAGCAATGGCGACACCTTCAACGTCGAGGACGTGCAGCACAACATCGAGCGCTGGATTGCCACCGACTCCAAGTCGGTCAACCGCACCGCGTTCCAGGACATCAGTGCCTTCGAAAAACTCGGCGACTTCCAGTTCCGCCTGGTGCTCAAGCGACCGATGCTGGCAATCCCCGAAATGCTCAACGCCTTCACCTGCGCCATCGTCCACCGCAGCTTCAAGGCCGGTGATGACTGGGCGAAAAACCCGCTCGGCACCGGGCCGTTCAAACTGGTTTCGTTCGCGGTCAACAAGCAAGCGACCTTCGCCAAGCGTGCCGATTACTGGCGCAAACCGGCCAACCTCGACGAGTTGCGTTACGTCGACATGGGTACTGACATCTCCACCCATCTCGCGGCGTTGCAGGCCGGGCAAGTAGATCTGCTGTACCGAGTGACCGTGGCCGAACTGGACCTGGCCAAGCGTTTGCCGGGTGCGCAATTGCTGACCTGCAAATCGGCGCAAACCGTCGTTATGCGCATGGCCTGCGACCAGAAACCGTTCGATGACCTGCGGATTCGCAAAGCGGTGGTGCTCTGCGCCGACAACGCACAGATGCTGAAAATCGCCTATCGCGGCATGGGCACCCTGGGTGAAGACCATCACGTCGCCCCGTCCCATCCGGAATACTTCCCGTTGCCCAAACGTACCCGGGACGTCGCTGGCGCGAAGAAACTCCTTGCCGAAGCCGGTCATCCAAACGGCATCGACATCGACCTGATCGTCGGCAACACCCAAGGCCGCTACGAACAGGATTGCGCACAAATCCTGCAGCAGAACTGCGCCGAGGCCGGCATCCGCATCAACCTTAAAGTGATCCCGGCCACTCAGTACTGGCCAATCTGGGACAAGGCTGCCTTTAGCCTCACCTACTGGGCTCATCGCCCATTGGGTGTGATGTCCCTGGAACTGGCTTACCGCAGCGGCGCGGCCTGGAACGAAAGCCACTACAGCGACCCGGCCTTCGACGCCGCGCTGGACAAGGCCATGGGCATCATCGACCCGAAACAACGGGCCCTGGCGATGGAAAGCGTCGAGAAGATCCTGCAGGACGCGTGCGTCACGGTGCAGCCGTTCTGGGGTGACAAGTTCACCGCCGCGAGCACGAAGGTCCAAGGGTTCAAGGTTCATCCTTCGGACTTCTACCCAATGGATGAAGTCTGGTTGAGCGCCTGATTCAAGCGCCCCGAACGAGCTCGCCCACTGCGGTGCGGCGGGCCGACATCCCTTGATTAGCCGGAGCGTGCGAGCATGGCTGAATTTCTATTGCGCAAGTTATTGGCACTGGCGGCAACCCTGTTGTCGGTGTCGGTGATCGTGTTCCTGGCCCTGGAACTGAACATCGAGGACGTTGCGATCAACGTCCTCGGCCCCTACTCCGCCGCCGACCAGCGCGCTGCGTGGCTGGTGGAACACGGTTACAACCAACCCTTCGCCTGGCGTTATCTGGTGTGGCTGAAGGATTTTGTCAGCGGCGACTGGGGCACCTCCGTGCACTTTCGTGAGCCTGTGATTGACCTGCTGCTGCCCAACCTGGGGCAAACCCTGATCCTCGCCGGGCTGGCCTTGCTGGTGATGGTGCCGGTGGCCCTGACACTCGGCATTCTGGCAGGCATTCGACAGGGTTCGGCGGTGGATCGGCTGGTGTCGTTTCTGTCGATCGTCACCACCTCGATTCCAGACTTTGCCAGCGCGGTGTTCGTCTCGGCGATCTTCGTGTTCTGGCTCAACTGGCTGCCGGGCGTGAGCAGCATGAGCGACGGTTTCAACGCCGTGGAACTGGCGCTACCGCTGATGGTGCTGTGCCTGTTCGGCATCGGTTATCTGGCGCGGATCACCCGGGCCTCGATGGTCGAAGTGATGCAGGCGCCGTACATCCGCACCGCCCGTCTCAAAGGCGCGTCCACCTCACGCATCGTGCTGCGCCATGCCCTGCGCAATGTACTGATCGCGCCGATCACGGTGATCATGTTGTACATCCCGTGGCTGCTGTCGAACGTGATCGTGGTCGAGGTGTTCTTCGCCTACAAAGGCTTCGGTTCGCTGCTCTACACCGCATCGCTGAACCATGACGTCTACCTGATCGAAGCCTGCGCGATGATCAGCGGCATCGTGGTCGGCGCGACCAAAATCTTCTCGGACCTGGCCTACACCTGGCTCAACCCGCGCATCACCTTGCGCAGTCTTGGCGGAGGTGGCCAATGAACTTCCTCAATTCGTTCAAACATCCCTTGGCGTTGCTCGGTTTGCTGCTGGTCGGCGGCTGGGTACTGATGGCGCTGTTCGCGCCGTGGCTGGCGCCCCACGATCCACTGGAAAGCTTCACCCCGCTGCTGACGCCAATGACCCCGGATGGCAACGGCATGAGCTTCCTGCTTGGCACTGACATGATCGGCCGGGACATTCTTTCGCGGCTGATCTGGGGCACGCGCACCGTGTTGTTCTGGTCGATTCTGGCGACGCTGACCGCATTCGCCGTGGGCATCGCCATGGGCCTGTGCGCCGGTTACTTCAATGGCTGGGTCGATGCGTTGCTGTCGTATGTCGCGGACACCGTGCTGTCGTTCCCGGTGCTGGTGTTGTACATCGTGATCATCATCGCCCTCGGCGCCTCGGCACTGAACATCCTGATTGCGGTGACCTTCACCAGCGCCCCGGCGATCTTCCGGATCATGCGCGCACTGACCATCGACATCCGCTCCCGGGACTACGTGCTCAGCGCCATCACCCAGGGTGAAAGTTCGCTGCGGATCATGCTGGTGGAAATCCTCCCCAACTGCGGCGGACCATTGATCGTCGATTTCTGCCTGCGCATCGGCTACACCGCGATCATGATTGGCGCCCTCGGTTTCCTCGGCCTCGGCCTGCCACCTCCCACGCCGGACTGGGGCGGCATGATCAACGAAGGCCGCAGCATGGCCATCGCCTTCCCACACTTGGTGATCTTCCCGTGCATTGCCATCTCCAGCCTGATGCTGGGCCTGAGCCTGTTGGCGGATGGTCTGGACGAACACGCCCAGAAAGGCACAAGGAGTTGAGCATGAGTCATCTACAAGTATTGAAGGTGGAAAACCTTTCCATCGAACTGCCTGCCGGCGCCGACCGTAGCCATGCGGTCAAGGGCATCAGCCTCGACGTGCGCAAGGGCGAAATCCTCTGCGTGATCGGCGAGTCCGGCTCCGGTAAATCGGTGCTCTCGGCGGCGATCATGGGCGACTACGCCAAGGGCCTGCGCCACAGCGAAGGGGTGATCGACTTTCTCGGCGACGACATCTGCTGCATGGACGAACACTCGCTGCGCCGCTTGCGTGGCAACCGCATCGCGATGATTTTCCAGGAGCCGATGGCGGCGCTGAACCCGGCGATTCGCATCGGCCAGCAGGTCGAAGAGATCTTCGACATTCACGCGCCGACCATGCCCGCCGCCGAGCGCCGGGAACGCATGCTCGCCCTGCTCGACTCCACCCAATTGCCCGACCCGCCACGGATCGCCAACAGCTTTCCCCATCAGCTCTCCGGCGGCCAATGCCAACGGGTGGTGATTGCCATGGCGTTGGCGATGAACCCGGACTTGCTGATCGCCGACGAACCGACCACGGCGCTGGACGTGACCACTCAGGCCCAGGTGCTGAAACTGGTGCGTGACCTGCGTGGTCGCGGTCAGCACGGCATTCTGTTCATCACCCACGACTTCGGCGTGGTGGCGGAAATCGCCGACCGCATCGCCGTGATGGAAGGTGGTGTGCTGGTGGAAATCGGTGAGCGCGATCAGGTGCTCAATGCACCGAAGCATCCGTACACCCGCAAGTTGATCGCTGCCGTACCGGCGCTGCATCCCGAATTGCACGCGCCGTGCGCCGATGGCGAACTCGCGCTGCGCATCGAGCACCTGACCAAGACCTACAACGTCGGCGGCCGCTTGGTGCCGGCGCTCAAGGACGTCTCGCTGCAACTGCCACGGGGCAAGACCCTGGCGATTGTCGGCGAATCCGGCTCGGGCAAGAGCACGCTGGTGAAAGCGGCGATTCGGCTGGTAGAAAGCGACAGCGGCCACGTCTGGGTCGGTGACACGGATTTCCTGGCCTTGCGCGGTTCGGCGCTGGCGGCCAATCGGCGACGGATCCAGATGATTTTCCAGGACCCTTACGGCTCGCTCAACCCGCGCCATCGGGTCGGCGACATCATCGCCCGCGCTGCGCAACTACGTGGATTATCGGCCAGGGATGCGTGGACCGAGGCCGGCGACTTGCTGGAACAAGTCGGGCTCAAACGTGACGTTCTCAAGCGCAAGCCACGGCAGTTCTCCGGTGGCCAGCGCCAGCGCATCGGCATCGCCCGCGCCCTGGCGATGCGCCCGGAAGTGTTGATCGCCGATGAAAGCGTCTCGGCGCTGGATGTCTCGGTGCAGAAGCAGGTGCTGGAGTTGCTCGCCGAGCTGCAACAGCGCCTCAATCTGAGCATTTTGTTCATCACCCATGACTTGCGGGTGGCGGCGCAAATCAGTGACTACATCGCGGTGATGCGTCAGGGCGAAGTGGTGGAGTACGGCACAGCGGAACAGGTGTTGTTGCGACCGCAAAACACCTACACCCAGACCTTGCTGGCGGCGGCACCCGGCGCTTCGGTGATACCGGTTGCGCCCGCGATTGCCCCCCCGTTGAGGCTGATCCGACCTCAGGCCAACTGAGTCAATAACCCTTTCCCCAGGCCGCAGCGTTCGTTGCGGTCCGGGTTGCTGCTGCCAACTATAAATCAGAAATCAGGAGTCTCACTGTGCGCACAACCACCCCTCGCGCTATCCGTTCCATTGCTCTAATTCCTGTGCTCGGCGCCTTCGCGGCACCGGCTATGGCGGTTCAGGTGACTGACAACCTCGACCTTGGCGGAGCCGTCCGGGCGCGTTGGGACTATGACCCGGATCGCGACATCCAGACGTTCAACTTCGACACCGCGTTCCTCACCGCCAAGTACAACTCCGACACCTGGATCGGCGCGGCCAAGTACCGATTCTACGGTCGGTCCTACCCGTACAAGTACACCGATCGCATCGGCGCGGTTCAGTTCGCCGAAACCGCCTGGGTGGGCTACAAATTCAACCCGGACCAACAGGTGCAGGTTGGTCTGAACCAAGTACCGTTCGGCCTGCAGCCCTATTTCGGCAGCACTTTCTACGAGACCCTGGGCAACGTGGTCGGCCTCGAAGACGTGGAACAGGTGGGCGCCAAATACATCCAGCAGTACGGTGACTGGAACCTCCAGGCCGGTTATTACCTGCGCCCGGCTCTGCAAGGCCGAGGCACCAGCAACGGTGACACCTACTCCACGGTGGTCTCCAAGGCTGACAGCTACGTGGCCGATGGCAGCAACAACCAGGAACACAACACCGCGGTGGTGCGCTTGGCAAAAGCCGTGCAGTTGGGTGACTGGAAATCCGAAGTCGGGATCTCGGGCCTGACCTCGACCCTAGAGAACCGCGACACTCGCGAAGATGGCCGACGCAATGCCCTGGCCCTGCATTATCTGGGCAAGAACGGCCCGTGGGGTGTGCAACTGCAAGCGGCCCGTCAGCAGATGTCGCCGCGCAACCCCGGAACCGACCAGGTGGTGACCTTCGGCGGCTACGACGGTACGTTCAACGTTGCCAGCCGCGGCAACCTGTACGTCGCCGACCTGAGCTACGACGTGGACGGTAAATACCTGTTCGACGAGGTCAGCGGGATCAAGCTGTACGCCAACTACAGCGCCTTCGACAAGTCGGCGGACGACTTCAAGACCTCTCAGCGAATGATCCTCGGCACCTCGTTCTCGGTGAGCAAACTGTGGATCGCCACCGAGTGGCTGTTCGGCAAGAACGACCCGTACATCGGTGGCAGCAGCTACACCCAGAGCCTGGGGGCCGGCGGTAGTAATCAGTGGGAAAACCAGTTGTACATGAACATTGGGTACTACTTCTAAACCCTGAAAAGATCGCAGCCTTTGGCAGCTCTACAGGGTGTACGCATTCCAACGCAGGAGTTGCCGCAGGCTGCGATCTTTTTGCTTCACCTCAACATCGCCCCCTTGCACCCACCCTTCACAGAGAGTCAGATACGCCCTACAGAACATTCACCAAAAAAACAATAAACCTGCCCCACGCTTCCAAGTGTCGGCGTCAGGTGCGGAGTCATCCTTTCATGCGCCAACTGCCCTCGCTCAACATGCTGCGAGTTTTTGAAGAAGTCGCGCGGCATCGCAGTTTCAGCCAGGCGGCGCTGGGTCTGAACGTTACCCAAGGCGCAGTCAGCCGTCAGATCAAGCAACTCGAAGACTATCTCGGTGTAACCCTGTTCATTCGCACGCCTCAGGGTCTGTCGCTGACCGAAACCGGTATCGCCCTCTTCCCACACTTGAGCGACGCCTTCGACCACATCGAACGCGCCCTGCAAGCGGTACGCGTGCCCAACCTGCGCCAGCGCCTGCGCATCGTCGCTCCACCGACCTGGGCCACGCGCTGGTTGTCGGCGCACTTGCGCGCCTTCTGCCAACGCTATCCGGACATCAGCCTGAGCGTGATCCACCAGAGCGGCCACGACAACCTCGCGGAAATCGACTGCCACATCCGCTTCGGCCTCGAAGCAGCGAGCCATTGCAGCAGCCAGTTGCTGGTGATGGAACGGCACATGGCGGTGGCTAGTCCGGAGTTGTTCGTCAACGGCCAGCCGCCGGACTTGCGGCAGTTTCCACTGCTGCACATTCTGCACGACGGCAAGCGCTTGAAGGTTTGGGAGAATTGGTTGGCGGCGATGGGGCGTGACGATATCGATGCCGCGCAGGGGCTGGAATTCAGCACGCTGGATCAGGTGATTCACACGGCTCTGGCCGGTGGCGGGTTGGCGGTGATTGACCGGCAGATGATCGAGAAGGAACTGGCCAATGGCAGCCTGCTGCCGATCACCCCGGTTGAGGTGATCGGACCGTATGGTTATTGGCTGGATGTGGCGAACGACAAACAGGGGTTGTCGAAGGTGCGGTTGTTTACGGATTGGTTGGGATGGGTCAGCAACCCCTGAGGCAATGGCATTACAGGCCGCCCATCAACAGGTATTTGATTTCCAGGTAGTCCTCCAGACCGTACTTCGAACCCTCGCGACCGAGGCCCGATTCCTTGATGCCACCGAAAGGTGCGACTTCCGTGGAAATGATCCCTTCGTTGATCCCGACCATGCCGGCTTCCAAGCCTTCGGCCATGCGCCAGACGCGACCGATGTCGCGGCTGTAGAAGTAAGCCGACAGCCCGTACGGTGTGTCGTTGGCCCGTTGCAGGACCTCGGCTTCGTCCTTGAAGCGGAAGCACGCGGCCACCGGGCCGAAGGTTTCGTCCTGGGCGATCAGCATCTCGCTGCTGGCGTCGGTGAGGATGGTCGGCTCAAAGAACGTGCCGCCGAGCGCATGACGACGACCGCCGCACAACAGTTTGGCGCCCTTCTCCAACGCGTCACCGACATGCAGTTCGACCTTGGCCAACGCCGCCGCGTTGATCAGCGGACCTTGCTCGGTTTCACCGTCGAGCGCACTGCCGACGCGCATCGCGGCGACCGCTTCAGCGAGTTTGCCGGTGAAGGCTTCGTACACGCCGTCCTGAATGAAGAAGCGGTTCACGCAGACGCAGGTCTGCCCGGTATTGCGGAATTTCGAAGCCATGGCGCCTTTGACGGCGGAGTCCAGGTCGGCGTCGTCAAAGACAATGAACGGCGCATTGCCGCCCAGTTCCAAAGAGACTTTTTTCAAGGTGTCGGCGGCTTGACGCATCAACAGTTTGCCGGTGCGGGTGGAGCCGGTGAACGACAGTTTGCGCACGATGCTGGAGGCTTGCAGCGCCCCGCCAATCGCCACCGCGTCGCCGGAGACGATGTTGAACACGCCGGCCGGAATGCCCGCCTGCTCCGCCAGCACCGCGAGGGCAAAGGCCGACAGCGGGGTTTCTTCCGATGGTTTGAGGATCATCGTGCAACCCGCCGCCAGCGCCGGGCCGACCTTGCGGGTGACCATCGCCAACGGGAAGTTCCACGGGGTGATCGCCGCAACCACGCCGATGGCTTCCTTGACCACGATGATTCGCGCGTCAGCCTTGTGGCTCGGGATCACGTCGCCGTAAGCGCGCTTGGCCTCTTCGGCGAACCACTCCAGAAAGCTTGCGGCGTAGACCACTTCGCCCATGGCTTCGGCCAACGGTTTGCCCTGTTCACGGCTGAGCAAGGTGGCCAGGTCCTTCTGGTTGCTCAACATCAGCTCGCTCCAGCGCTTGAGGCGCTGGCTGCGTTCCTTGGCGGTCAACTTGCGCCAGGCCGGCAAGGCACGATCGGCGGCCGCGATGGCGAGGTTGGTTTCTTCGGCACCGGCCTTTTGCACTTCGACGATGAGTTCGCCGTTGGCCGGGTTGAGCACCGGATAAGTCGCGCCACCGCTGGACCATTGGCCATCGATGAAATTGCCATTACGGATCAGCGCGCTCATGCCACAGCCCCTGTCAGATTAAAACGTTCCAGAGCCGGACGGGCCGAGCGCAGGATGCGTTTGCCGGCGGTGTAATCGTTGATCACGTCGCACGGAGTGTAGTTGCGCTCTAGCTCATGCAGCTCCTCGGCGTCGAGTTTGGTCTCCAGCGCCGCCAGGGCACTGTCGAACTGCGCGGTGGTGTCGGCGCCCACCAGCATGCAATCGACGCCCGGATGGTTGGCGACCCAGGCCTGGGCGATCTGCGCGTTCGATACACCACGGGCACGGGCCACGCGTTGTACCGAATGAGCGATTTCGAACGAGGCTTCGTCGCTGTACATCTGTTGGGTGAAAAAGTCGGTCTGGTTGCGGGTCGATTGCACGTCACCGGTCAGCAGGCCACGGGCCAGCGGACTGAACACCGAGACGCCGAGACCTTGATCGCGGCAGAACGGGATCATCTCGCGCTCTTCTTCGCGGTAGGCACAGTTCAGTTGCAACTGCATGTTGATCGGCTTCACCCAACCATTGCGCTCGCAAGCCATGAGGATCGTCGCCAGTTGCCCGGTGAGCATGGTCGACACTCCGATGTAACGGGCCTTGCCGGAACGCACGATGTCGTTCATCGCGCTCATGGTTTCTTCAACCGGGGTGTTCATGTCGAAGTAATGCAGCATGAAGACATCGATGTAATCCATGTTCAGACGCTTCAGCGAGGCGTCGATGCTGTCCATGATGTGCTTGCGCGAATGACCGCTGGCATTGATGCCGTTGCGGGTGCCGTAGCCTACCTTGGTGGTGATCACCAGGTCGTCCCGACGAGCCAGACGCTTGACGATGCGCCCCACCACCTCCTCACCGACCCCGGCGGAATAGAAGTCCGCAAGGTCGATGAAATTTACCCCGTTATCGAGGGCGTGGGCGACGATCGGCTCGCTTTGCTTCTCGTCGAAAATCCACGGTTTCCAGTCCGGGGTGCCCATGTTCATGGTGCCCAGGCACAGGCGGGAGACTTGCAGGCCGGAGTTGCCCAAACGAATGTATTGCATGGCGCGGACCTCAGGCTTTTGGGGTGTAGAAAGGGTTGCTGATGTGATCGACCACATCCGCCAGTTGCGCTGTTTCCGGCTTGCCGGTCAGGGCGGCACGGATCGCTGTGCGGCAAGCGTTGTAGTTGTTCAGGTAGACCGCATCGAGGTCATCGCAGGTCGGGTTGACCCAGTTGGCCGTCACGATGGCCCACTCGTCTTCGGCTTCCGGTGGCAAGGTGCCGTCCAGCAGCGCTTCAAGCACAGCCTTGGCAATCCCGGCCTGGGAGGCGCCCCAGGTCGCGTTGCCATGCAAATCGCTGCTGATCGCGGCTTTGTTGACGTAAAGGGTCATCGGTTTGACCGGAATGTTCGGCTGAGCGATCACCATGAATGGGCAATGCCCCTGGCTCGGCGATGCCAGGCTATTGGCAAACGCCTGCCCTGCCGGACCGTTGCGCGGCCCGATCAGAATGTTGATGTGCGCGGCGTTCACGCCAGGGCCTTCGAAACCTTCACCGATGTACAAGTCGAGTTCTTTCATGGGTCATTGCTCTTTTTGGCTTTTTGGGGGTGATCAGAAGTGCACGCGAATCTCGAAGATCGCGGGGCAAATATCGGGGTTCGAAGAGCGCAGCACGGGGCTGGCGAGGACGCGGCAGTGAGGATCAGTCATGGTTGCAAACGCTCTTTTTTGTTGTTGATGAGCTGTGTTTGCGATTTTTTAACACTGGGGATTCGGGAGGCTGTAACCATTAAAAGTCATGGGGGCATGAGTTCTGGTCATACTCAGCGAACTCAAGGGCGGTGTTCATGATGGGTTACGACCTGCGCAGTCTAGTCCCCAACGGCTATGCGATCCGGTTCCACCCAGAGCCAGCCGACTTGCTGTGAGTTAGCAGCGGATTTGGCACCGACCAGGACCTTGCAAGAGATTCCGAGCTGACCGCTAGAAGCCGCGGCCGACGGATCTTTCGAGGGTTCAGCGGCACTCAATCGGTGCCAACTACCTGCAAAATGGTTTGTCACCAAAACAGCAAGAAGTCGGGTGAATTTGCGGTCTGTTTGGCACTGCGGTTTGGGCCCAAAAACGTCGAATTTGGAGGTATGAGGCAGGCTCTCGGACGCGATGGTTTGATTCCAAATCGGCCCCTGGGCCTTGGGATCAAAGGGCTCGGCCAGCGACTAGAGACCTTCCGCAGACCTGGCGATTACCCAACGACCCTCCCCGCCTCCCCGCGCTCCGTTCCGTTTCCCTAGCGCACAATCGGAAGTCTGGCCTAGAGGTACATTCGCGGCTTCCGTTTGCCTTAAAAGGCACGGTCCGCGTGACGTACAGCCGGTTCCACTGATTTGGGATGTTGACCTTTAAGAAAGAAAAATCGGAACTGAGCTTCCAGGGTTTAGAGCCGCGGTGGGGTGAGGAAAAACGCCCTAATCGCCCGGAAACAGGGCGTTTGGCAAGGCTATCTGACATGCGAAAACGCTGAGAAAGGAAGAAAAATATCGGAGTGGATTGGTGCCAAAGACAGCGCGAAAAAGGGCCAAAAGCGGCGTGAACTCACAATGTGGGGGTATTTTTTCGGGTATGAAAAAGCCCAACCTGAAAAGATTGGGCTAAGTCACTGAAAAATATGGTCGGGACGGAGTGATTCGAACACTCGACCCCTAGCACCCCATTCAGTTAAGCATTAGTCATCCCTGGCTCGCGCCACTCCCCTATAGAATCCTCAAGCCCAGTAAAACAAGGCGCTTTCAGCGCTTAACCCTTCCAACGATCTCTATCCTGATCTACCCTTAGCTGACGAATCAGTGGGAGTAAATGTGGGAGTAAACTTATCAGGAGGTTGATTATGACCAAGCTCACTGCCAAGGAATTGGAAGCACTGACCGAGCAGGATGTCGGCATTATCATACGCGACGAAGGCAGCCTCGCGGGCAGGGTCTCACTCCGCAAAAAAGGTATCGCCATCCCCTTTTACTTCCAGTTTCGTTGGAAAGGGATTTACACCCGCTTCTCGTGCGGTACCTGGCCAAACAAGTCGTTGACCGAAATCCGCAAGGAGCGCAACGAAGCGCGAGACCTTGTAGCCAAAGGGATCAATCCAAACGAGAACAAGCGCGCAGGGAAGGTCAGACAAAAAGCGGAACTGGCTGCACAACTCGCGGAGGCCGATCGACAAAAGTCTAAGGAACTAACGCTGCTAGACCTCGCGGGAGAATGGCTTCGCGATGGTGTGGCGCGCAAGGATGGTAATGCCGAGCTACGGAGAAAATTCGCGAAAGATCTTTACCCCGCCCTTGGCTCAAAAGTCATCAGCTCAATTAGTGAGCATGACCTGCGGAACCTGGTGCGATCCGTAATATCTCGCGGCGCTACTCGTCAGGCCATCAGTCTTTTTTCGGATATCGTTCAGATGTTTGGATGGGCCCAGAAACGCCAGCCATGGCGAACACTGCTGATTGACGGAAACCCAGCAGACCTGGTCGAAATCAACAAGCTTGTACCCAGTGACTACCAGGAGGAGCGAACTCGGATCCTCTCCTCCATCGAACTTCAAGAATTATACCAACGCTTTCAAAAAATGACTGCGGACTATGCAGCACTACCTGCCGGCGAAAAGTACGATGGGATTCGCCCACTCAAGCCAGAGTCCCAACTTGCGCTTTGGATCTGTTTGGGAACGTTATGCCGGATTGGTGAACTGCTTCAGGCCGAATGGAAAAACGTTGATTTGGAAAACGGTGTCTGGTTTATTCCCGTGGCAAACGTCAAAGGTAGCCGGGGGAAAAAGCAGGACCACCACGTGTTCCTATCTGCGTTTGCGATCCACTATTTCAGCAAGCTTCGGCTGCTCACAGGAAACTCTCAATGGTGCTTTCCCGCAAAGCATCATGATGGTCATGTCGATCTCAAGGTCGTCAGCAAACAGGTGGGAGACCGCCAATCACGCTTCAAAAATCGCAAGCCGCTTTCACGTCGCCGACATGATGACACCCTGGTGCTGTCCGGTGGTGCCAATGGGGAATGGACACCCCATGACTTGAGACGAACGGGTGCAACCATGATGCAAGCCTGGGGCATAAGCCTTGACGTGATAGACCGGTGCCAGAACCACGTGCTGGCAGGTTCCCGGGTCCGCCGTCACTACTTACACCATGATTATGCCGAAGAGAAAAAAGAAGCTTGGAACCTGCTGGGCGAGAAGCTCACCGACATCATGATTGGCCAGGATGGTCTGGAGGGACTAGGTAGAGGCAACTCAAATGGGCACAAAGCGCCCATGACGACGCCTGCCTCGACCACCGGAAAATTGAACCCGAATTAATCAACATCTGAACGGCAATAGTCATCCGTCGACCGTAAGCTCTTATTTTTCCCCACGGGGTGAGCTATGAATCACACAGCCAAGGTTGACGGGCAGTATGCAGAGAGACTGACGGATCTTGAGCCCTGGCAACAGGACGATGCCCTGGGTCCCCAAAAACGTTGCGTGAGCATTTTCCAGCACAGCACCTACGACGGGACACAGCATTGGAACGCCCTTATTTCGATCGGTATGGCAACGAATGAAGAAAAGTCTCCTCTTGTGAAGGAAATCGCTGCCGCGGGGTCTCCTCTAAACGACAATTACTTTATCGATGCCGAGAATCTGGAGCTTTGGATAAACAAGGAGCTCGCGGGACTTTGTCGGTACCGTAGCCATGGAAGTGAAGATCTGGACGGCGAATCCGAAACACAGGGACCGTTGAGGTTCTTGTTCTCACTCGACGCCGTATTCGTTCGCCCGCTTTATCATTCATTAGGTTTTGGCGAAATTTTGTCGGAACACCTAGCCGAGCAGTTAATGGCCGGGCTACTCACACAATTGGTCCGCATAAAATCACATGATGCTGGCGCGGACGTCGTTTTATTCGCGGACTTTGATTCCGTCGAAGGAGATCGTTTTTTTGAAAATCTGGCCGAATTGATCGAGCTGAAAATTGAAATCTCCTCCAATTCACTTGGTATACCGATCACCTTCTCGACAGATTCAGGATATTAGGAAAGACGGAGCCATCGGGCCGTTGCGCTTGGTTAATCAGCAGACCTGAAATTTGCGTAGGAGCGCGATTTTCGTACCGGCTCTGACTTTCAAACATGCTCTAAAACGTTTTCCACAGCCTCGGTCGTTTGCTGCCCGTCGTGACGGACAGCAAGCCCCAAAAGCGGTCAGTGTGCGTCCACGATACAAGGGGAAATTCACAGATCACTGCCTGGTCGATCGCGTTTCGCAGAGCCACCTTGGGCGTCAAAAATCGCGGTACTTCTCGACCGCTTCATTTAAGACACTGCGGATGTGCTCCCGCAGTTGAGCAGGCGCTAGAACTTGAATGTCCGCCGCGTTACTCAGCAGGAACAGGCGCAGCCCCTGCGAATCGTGCACTTGGCATTTAAGTATCCATTCCTTCCCGCTGGAAATCACAACCTGGTCAGCATTGAGCGGGTTCTCGCTCAACCGATTGTGCAGGTTATCGCTCAGACGGAGCTCTAGATCGATAACTCCATCCCCATGGATCGTCATCAAGTCCTTCTGGACATCAATGGCGTGCACATCGTAACCCGGTGGCTCGGGTATCTTTTCCCAGTGAGAGCGGACATCTACCATCCGGTGCAGCATCAGGACGCACGTTTGGCCGCGGCCATTGCTGCTGTACTTACCCCGAGGGGCGCCCGCAGGTGGTTCCTGCCCCTCTGGCCATGTTTCGTCAGCGATAAGCGCTGAAAGGTAGATATTGGAATCCTGATACGAAAGCGCGAGCGGCTTGAGCCGGTACGTGCATGTCTCAACGCCACTGGCGTCTCTTGGGCGATAGACTACGTCCAGGCTTTCATCACTAACCATTGCATCCTGAATGGTGGTGAGGTGGTCTGAGTTGTAATCGCCCGGCGTCAAAACCATAAACCGGGTACCGCTAGTTATCCGGCCCTCCGCAACCAAGTTGCGGGTGGATCGTGCCCAAACCTCCGACTCTGCATACTCCCTGAGCTTGGTCAGTTCTTCGGATTTAATCCGAAAGCCAAACCGGTCGGCGTGCTGGAAAATCGCGGTGAGCGTCATCGACTCCGCAGGTGACAGCGCAAGGTCAAGGCTTCCCCGCCCCAGAGTCCAATAGCATCTTTTATGATTAGGTCCTTCCGCCGATTTTGCGAACTGGGGGCCGGCGGCCAGCGCCTCCAGATCACGGCGGGTGGTTCTAATGGAATAGTCTCCAAACGCTTTTTGCATACCGTCGTGAAGCTCTTCGGTAGATTGTGCACCGCCTGCTTGCTGTAGCAATTTCCGCAAAAGTTTTCGACGTCTTTCACGATCCGGCGCGGTGTATTTGTTTGCGGCCAAAGCAGAGGTTCCTAGCGGACAAAAAGTGGTCGTTCCAGTAGATACCATCTCCTCGTTGGCACGCAATCTTGCAATCTGAATGGCCAACCCACTGGAGTATTTATGAAGACCAAACAAGCCTACGCCACCCTCCCGCACGTCACTGGTTTCATTGATTGGCTCGCGACAGAGCTCAATTCCAAAACGTTGTTCAATCATCAATACGTGGATCGCCGCAGCGGCAACAAGTGGTCGTGCGATAGCCTGTTTGGCGCTTACCAGTCCTACAGCTGGAACTTCCCGGGCAATGCTCGTTTGGCCTACAACCCCGGCTCTTGCTCCGCAAGCAACGCGAAAGCCCTCGATGCTCTGCGCCAAGACCTCATCGCCGCCGGCAGCAATGACGCCCTTGTGTTGCAGGCTGCTACAGACGTTATGGCTTGGGGCGGTGTGACTTCCCGCAATGTGGAATGGCTCAAGGTAAACAAGACCGGCCTTGGCCGCATGATTCAGGAAGTGAAAACTGCACTGATCCAAAAAGATCCCGACGCTCCCGTTTTGCGCTCGAAGTCGCTCCGTTTCAACTCGGGCATGACCAAGATTTACTCGCTGATCTGTCCCGAATTTCTGATCTACGACAGCCGCGTGGCCGCCGCACTCGGACTGCTGGTGGTTCAGTATTGCAAAGCCAAGGAGCTCATTCAGGTGCCTGACGCGCTCTGCTTCCCCTGGGCCGCCGCGAAAGAAAGCGAGAACGCCGTCGCCCCCAAGCGCCGTAATCCGAGCACCGGAACCCTCCAGTTCAAGCGCCTGCGTTCCGGGTCTCACCATGCACAATGGAACATCCGCGCTAGCTGGGTACTGAGCCAAGTCATTGCTCATGAGGCCGCCACTCATAGCCCCTTCCATCAGATCGACGCCCCTGCAAACGCGCTACGTGGCCTGGAACAATCCCTGTTCATGGTGGGTTACGACCTTGGCCATGCAGGCCTGCTATCTAACGACTGATCATCTACTTCTCAATCCCTTTGAATACGAGGTGTCCATGATCCCATTGACTGAATTACAAACCCTGGTCGTGCGCCTCGCAGAGGGTGGAATTGCCGCCCCTGCACTGCGGCGCGAGGTGATGCGCCTTCATCCCGAGTTGACCGACAGCAAATACCTGTCTGAATTGCTGTCGCTTCAGGACCAGCGACGACTGTTCGGAGACGAAATCACCGGTGTTTGGGTGTTCACCTCGGTATCCGATGAGGACATCAAGAACAGCGCACTCGAATACAGTCCGCAGTTTGCGGAAATGATTACCGCAACTGACTGTGGCGAATGGCAGGACATCGATGCGGATGACATGATTGCGGAGTTGGAAGCAATGCTGCAAAAGGCACAGGCCCGAAAACACACCTGAACTGCCCCGGATTTTCAAGGCCGCACCGAACGTTAGTTGTTACCTGGTCGCGATGAGCGATGACTGTCTGCTTTTGGAGATGTCCGCTCTTAGCTGATTTCTGCCCGTCGCCACCGGCAGCTATGGGCAGTTCACTGCCAATCATGGCTACGAAGCGTGCTGGTCAGATCGAATGCAAACGGGTGGTCAAGTGGAGTGCAATTTCGCACGGAATTCCAATTGGTATTCCAACTAAAAATAAAAACCGATATTAATGTTATAAATCAATATCTTACTGATCGTATTCAAATTACCCCGGCCACCATTTCATCATCTAAAGACGTCCACGGACGTCTTTTTTGTGCCTGAAATCCAGCAAATACAAGGCTTTCAGAACCATTAGTGTCCATGGACACGAAATGGTTGGTAAAGGAGCCCTGAGGGATGGGACGCATGAAGTTAGTCAGCAACCCGCAGACCATTCACTCTCCCATCAAATGCTCCAAAAATAACCCCGCCGCCATTGACAACCCCTCCCGCGACCGCACACATAGCGTCAACTCCCGCAACGCCCACTCCTCATCCAGCACCACCGTCCGCGCGCCGTCCATCTTATAAATCCCCACACTCTCCTCCGGCATGATGCCGATCCCGACACCCGCCTGAACCATCAAGCACAGCGCGTCGTAGGTGGAGACCTCCATGCGGATCTTCAGCGACCGCCCGATGTCGTTCGCAGCTTTGATCAGCTGAAAATTCAGGTGCGTACCGCTACGCAGGGCCACGTATTCGTAGTCGAGGGTGTCGGTGAACTTGATGATTTTGCGGTCCGCCAAAGGATGGCCGTTGGGGACGAGCAAGGTCAGGCGGTCTTTACGGAACGGGAAGACTTCAATGTCGGCGCCGTGGGGCATCCGGGTGAAGATGCCGATGTCAGCGCGGTTTTCGGCGACGGCTTTGGTGATGCCCAGGCTTTCCTTTTCTTCGAGGGCGACGTTGATCAGCGGGTAGAGGTCCATGAACGACTTGATCAGGCCCGGCATGAACTGGGTGATCGCCGAGATGTTCGCCAGCACATGAACAGAGCCGCGGCGTCCGTGGGAATAATCGCGCATCTGCACGACGATTTCGTTGAGGTTGTTCAGCGCGCTGCGGGCCATGTACAGCAGGGAGATGCCCGCCGTTGTCGGGGTGATACCTTTGTTGGTGCGGGTCAGCAGTTTCGAGTCGAGCAGCTCTTCCAGTTCACTCAGGCGCTTGCTGACCGCCGCCGCAGCGATGTGTTCGCGCTTGGCAGCGGCAGTGATGGTGCCTTCCTCGATAACGCTGATAAAGAGTCGCAGTGAAACGGGATCGAGCTTCATGTGAGGTACCGGGCTTGCTGGCCTGAATGGCTGCCATAGTACCTCGTCATTCATGCGTCCAGAACGCCCCTGCTACTGGAATGGCCGACTATCAGTACTGGCCGGACAACAGATGACCTGCGTTCGGCACCTGGGCTTTCAGCCCGAGGGTTTTCAGGATCTGGTACACAGTGGCGACCGAGGCCGACAGCACTGGCATGTCGAGGCGATCCTGAACCACTTGGATTGCTGGCAACGAAGGCATCTGCACACAGGCTGAAAGCACCACGCCTTCCGCTTGACCGATGTTCAAGCGATCAGCGTGTGCCACCAGATTCATCGGGTCCAGGCGACCCACGGCCAGGTTATCGGAGACTTCCAGACTGATCGAGTCGGTCACTTCAATCCCTGCGGCTTCGATGTAGTCGATGACTTGTTGGGTCAGTGGCTTCATGTACGGCGTGATGATCGCGACTTTTTTGTAGCCCAGCACGTTGAGGCTGTCGATCAGGGCACCTGCCGAGCTGAGTATCGGCGTCGGTGCGTTGTTGCTTTCGACCGTTTTGCTCAGACGCGCCTGGGACACCGTGTGGTAACCGGCGCCTTGGCACATGATTGCAACCAGGCAAGCGTAGGCCATGACGTCTACGCGAGCGTCGCTCAGTTCCAGCGCGCAACGGTCGCTGTCCACGTCCATTTTTTTCAGCTCTTCAGCGCTGACGTTCATCATGCGCATGCGCGCCGAGTGAAAGGTGAAGTGCTCGTCAGGGAACAGCGAGTAACGCGAGGTCAGCATCGCCGGGATTTCGGTTTCCATGGTGGTGTTGGAGCTTGGAACGATTTGGCCGATACGAAAATTTTTCATGATTCAATCCTTCTATTGAAAGTCAGTTGCCGCTGGTCAATTGAACGCCCTTGGTTTCCTGGAGCGTGAACACCATGACGGCGGCAATCGCGTAAGAAACAGAGGCCAGTGAAATGGTCGCGGTGAAGCCCACAAGGGGGATCAGAATGGGTACCAGCTTGATGCCGGCAATCGCACCCACGCGGCCGAAGTTGAAGCAAAAGCCTGAGGCAGTGGCGCGGATGCTGGTCGGAAACAACTCCGAGTACCACGCACCGAAACCGCTGAAATAACCGGTGAAGAAGCCCAGCAACGCCGCCAGGGAGCCGAGCGTGATTACGTTCTGGGTGGTAAACAGCAGCTTGCCATCGGTCAGTGGCATCAAGGTCGCGGAGTAGGCGAAGACCGGAACCATGATCGCCATGCCGGCGAAGAAGATCGCGAACGACAACCGGCGCCCCAGACTTTCAGCCAGGTAGCCGTAAGCCAGATAACCGATGGTGGCACCGATGCCGATCCAGATGACGAATACTGGCGCCTGATCGATGCGCACATTCAGAATGTTCTGCAAGTAAGCCGGCATGAAGGTGCTGATGATCCAGTAGCCGTACATGCCCAGTACCGAGATGCTCAGGCCCAGCATTGTCATCCTGAGGTACTGCGGACGGAAGATCTCCAGCAACCGGCCTTTGTCACTGTTCTGACGCATAAATTCGCGGTTAGCCAGCCAGACCGGTGACTCCTTGACGAACAGCATGATGAACACCAGCGTGAAATAAGCCGGGATCGAGGCATAGATGAACAGAGAGCGCCAGGACTCGGGATCATCTGTCTTCAGAAACGTCCAGGCGAACACCGCAGCCAGAAGACTACCGCCCGACCAGCCGGTCTGCATCACGGCGAAGGCCTTGGCGCGGCCGGCTGGCGGCCAGATTTCAGAGACCAGCGCGGCGGCTGCGGACCACAAACCGCCCACTGCAATACCGACGCAGAAGCGAAACAGGTTGAGCTCCCAAAGACTGTCGGCAAAACCGCAGAGCAAGGTACCGGTGCCATAGACGAACACCGAAATCATCATGGTTTTCTTGCGGCCGATCTTGTCGGAGATGTTCCCGAGGCAGAAGCCGCCGATACCGGTCGCCAACAGAAACCAGGCCACAGTCGAGACGACGTCGCCAAGACCGACCGAGAAGGTTTTGGCAATGGCGAGCAGGACAAATCCGAAAACCGTGGCATCCAGGGCATCGAACAACCATGCCGCCCAGGAGCCGCCCAAAGTCATGTAACGCTGGCTGGCGGTCAGCTTACCGCTGCCGTCCACGGAAGCGACGGATGCCGCTGGCCCTGCAGTAATGGTTTTCATGGGGGAACCTCGTGGGATTCAACTTATTATCTTCTCAAGCTCACCCGGCAAGTGGAGGACGCTTGCGGGCGAATGGTCATATGCGATCGATACTAGAAGTGAAGGATGGGGGGTGTATATCAGGCATTCGCGAGCCTGCCATCGCCAACCGCGATGGCAGAAATCGTCATAAATTGAGTTGCACGCCGCGAGCCATGCATCGGATCTCAAACGTTGCCTTCCGAAGCGACCGATAGCGTGTTGCGCACAAATAAATGCACCCTGGCACATAGATGCGCTTGGCTTTCTATGCATGAACTGCTGCTTGAGGCGGTAGCCAGGCATATAACCTCACACCGTTTTCACCATAGTGTTGACCACACGAAAATCACGCCTTCAAACTGAACAACGCCACCTGCGGCGTTTCGCTCACCCAGTAACCGCTCACCGACCAGCCAGCACGCGCCGCCAGTTTGGTGAAGGATTCGACGGTGAATTTGTGCGAGCTCTCGGTATGCAGACGTTCGCCGTCGCTGAAGTGGAAGGTATGCCCGGCAACCTTGACCACTTGTTCGCGGCGGCTCACCAGATGCATCTCCATGCGCTCATCGGTGTCGTTCCACAACGCCAGATGGTCGAAGGACTCGACGTTGAAATCGCCATCCAGTTCACGATTGATCCGGGTCAGCAGGTTTTTGTTGAAGCGCGCGGTCACCCCTTCGGCATCATCGTAAGCCGCGACCAGAATGTCGGCGTCCTTGACCAGATCCACGCCAACGATGAAGTGCGCCTCATTACCCAACAATACGTGGGCCGAACGCAGGAACTTCACGGCTTGATCATGGGTGAAATTGCCGATGGTCGAACCGGGGAAGAACCCTACGCAGATGTGCTCGGCAGCTTCGGCCGGCAATTGCAGCGCGCGGCTGAAATCATCGATCAGCGGCGCGACCTTCAACTGCTTGTACTGTTTTTTCAGCTGTGCGGCTGCCTTCTCCAGCGCATTGGCGCTGATGTCGATGGGCACGTACAGCGCAATCTGTGGCGCGGCGTCGAGCAGCAGACGGGTTTTCTCGCTGGCGCCGCTGCCAAACTCCACCAGAGCCGCGCCCGCTGGAATCACCTCGGCGATCTGTTGCGCAACCTGGGTCAGCAGGCCGGTTTCGGCACGCGTCGGGTAGTACTCGGCCGTCTCGCAGATGGCCTCGAACAGCTCGGAGCCCGCCGCATCGTAGAAGTATTTGGGTGACAAGCATTTTACCGGGGCCGACAAGCCGGCGATGACATCACGGCCAAACTCACTGTCGTGGTTGTTCACCACACCCGGCTGACGCGCATCCCGGGCCAGGCGCAAGCCGGAGAACATCCAGCGTTTGTCCGGGGCGAAAAAGTTGCGATAGGTGGAGCGGGCATGACCGGGGGAAGTGATGCTGGCACCGCCACGCAACACCATCACGTTAATCATGAACTTGCCGTTGTATTCGCCGACCGCGCTGTCCGCCGGGCGGAATCCCGGGTAGGCGTTGTACGCACTTTGTGTCCACTGCCAGGCCACGTTATCGACTTGTTCCAGCAGACCGGCTTCAGCGGCGGCTTCCCACTCGGCTTCGGTCGGCAGGCGTGCATCGGCCCATTGGGCAAACGCAGCGGCTTCGTAATAGCTGATGCTGATCACCGGAGCTGTCGGGTCGATGGCTTCCAGACCGCGCAAGGTCATCTGCCGCCAGCCCTCGTCGTCGTGCTGCCAATAGAGCGGGGCGTTCCAGCCATTTTGCTGCACGACCGCCCAACCGTCTGATAGCCATAGGCTGGCTTTGCTGTAGCCGCCGTCCGCCATGAAGGCCAGCCATTCACCGTTGGTCACCAAGCGGTCACTGATCTCGAAGGATTGCAGGTAAGTGGTGTGTCTTGGACCTTCATTGTCGAAGGCGAACCCCCTGCCCTTGTGACCCATTTCGGTCAGCCCGCCCTTGAGCGGCTTGAACTGGCCGCGACGCCCGGAGAGGTCTTTGCACCAGCGCAGGTCATAGGCTGGCTTGAGAGAGGAAGTACTGAACAAATGCAGGATGTCCATCAGTAACAGTTCTTGATGCTGCTCCTCATGGGCCAGACCCAGTTCGATCAATTCGGCGGTGCCTTCGGGCAACGCCGACTCCAGCAAAGTATGCATGTGTTCGTCGACATGCTTGCGGTAGTTCAGCACCTCGTCCACGGTCGGACGTGTCATCAACCCGCGTTGTGGCCGGGGATGACGGGGGCCGATCGCCTCGTAATAGGAGTTGAACAAGTAACCGAATGCCGGATCGAACGGCTGGTAGTCAACGACATTTTCGGCCAGCACAAATGTCTCGAAAAACCAGGTGGTGTGCGCCATGTGCCACTTGGTGGGGCTGGCATCAGGCATTGACTGGACGACCATGTCCTCGGGGCTGAGCGGTGCAATCAGACTCTCTGTCCGGTTGCGAATAGTTTGGTAACGCTTGAGGAGCGCGTTACCGGCGGGGAGGTCGCGTAGCTCGCTTACGGTGCTGGTCATCAGGTTTTGTCTCCGGTGAATCGTCGTTGCGCGGGTCTGCCGATCCCCGGGTATTTCCAGTGGGGACAGGGCTTCGTACATTCTTTCCATGGCCGAGCCAGGGCGAAGTGCTTGTGCACCTCGTCCTGACCCGAATAGCGATGATGCGTGACTGCTCGCAAGCGCCTGGTTCGTAAACGCTGGCTCAGCCCTGCGCGCCTTCGATTTCGAAGGTCACCTTGTCAGCGTAAAAGGCGACGTGCTCCTTGATTTGCGCCATTGCCGGGTACGTGTTTTCGTAGCTCCAGACCGCGTTTTCTGCGGTCTTCCCGTCGGCGCTCAGGTCGAAATAATTGGCGTCCCCCTTGTAGGGGCAATGGGTTGTATGTTCGGTTCGCGCGTAATACTCAACCCGAATGTCGGATCTCGGGATGTAAAAAACCGCTGGATATTTGGCCTCTTCGAGCTTCACTGCTTTGTCGGTCTGCGCGACGACGACGTCATTGAAGCGAACGGTGACGCGCCCCTGGAATGGGGTAATGGTGATGGGATGATCGGGGCCGGGGATTTTCATGATGATCAGTCCTTATAATTCACGTGGGAAAGGTGTCGCCGAACATCGGCCGCCCGCTTCTGGATTCAGCATTACTTGCTTCGTCCTGCAAGACGTCCCAGTGTTCGGCGAGCCGACCGTCTTCGATCCTGAGCACATCGGCAGCGATCCATGCAACGGGTCGACCGTTGCCTGAGAAGCGCCCGTGGACGATGACGTAGTCGCCTTCTGCGACGATAAGCTGATGCTCGTAGCGCAGGGTATCGGGCGCACTGCGGATCAAGGCAAACAAGCCTTCGCGTCCGGGTTCGATATGCGCGCTGTGTTGGATGTAGGCGTCCGACCAAAAGCGCGTGGCCACCCTGTAATCTCTCTTGTTGAACAGCGTGTCAAAGGCCTCCAGTACGAGTGCCTTGTTCTGCTCCGGGGTGGTTTTGATGGTCATATCGATCCTCCTCACGTTGCCTGCTACTTCAGGCGGAGCGCTGCACCGCCCAAAAAGACACTTGAAAAGCCGATGCGCAAATTCACGTTTGTTGTTAGGCCGACGTGCTAGCGCGCTTTGAAACCTGGTCGTACCAGCGTTTCAGGTCGGCGTGTTCCTCCGGTATGGGAAAGTTGATCGCTTTGGCCGCAAAATCCACGGCTACCAGAGCCGTGATGTCGGCGACGGAGTAGCGATCACCCGCCACGAACGGAACCTCACCCAAGCGGGTATCAAGGTCGGCGAAGAAGTTCTTCACCCGCAGCTTGCTGCGCTCGGCCAGTTCCGGAATCTGCTCGTAGTCATAGGGACCCGCAATCGCGCGTCCCTTGAGGCCTGGTGCGACATTGCGGATGGCGTCCATGACGGCCGCGAAACCTTCCAGCTCGGCGCGCCGCTCCCACATCGTGACTAAGGCCCTTTCCTTTGCGGTCTCGCCGAGCAATGGCGTTTGCGGATAGGTCTCTTCAAGGTATCGGATGATGGCAGGCACCTCACCGATGGCGGTGCCGTCTTCCAGCACCAGGGTCGGAACGACTCGACGCGGGTTGATCGCACGGTAGGCCTCGGAATGCTGTTCACCCTGGCCCAGATCGACCGGGACGAGCGGAATCGACAAGCCCTTCTCGGCGAGAAAAATGCGCACGCGCCGCGAATTGGGCGAGCCCGCGGACTGATAGAGTTTGAGTGTATTGGCGGTCATGGTTTGATTTCCGTTGTGAGACTCGGAGGTAGAGCAATGTGTCGGGCTTTGGCTAATGCCCCGACGGCGATGTCATCAACATATGTTCAGAGGGAAGCAGTCTCGGTAAGAAAACTCTTCTTTCGCTGCGCCACCAAAAGAGTGATTGCAGTGAGGCTTAGCAAGGCGATAACGCCCGCGCCAAGGTCAACTGCGAGACTCAGCCCCGCGTGTGTCGCCACGATGCCCAGCCCAAGGGCGACAACGCCAAGCGAGAGATAAGCGAATAGGAAAAGGGCCGAGAACACACCACCGCGGTGTTGTGCGGGCGTCGCGCAATTGAGTAAGGCAAGTCCACCCAAAAAGAGCAGACCGTATCCGACGCCGGTCATCGCGTTTGCCGCAAGGTATAGCCAAAGTGCGTGCCAAACGACGGATAGCGCAAGTAAGGCCATTCCGACAGCGGAGGCGATCGAACCCAAAATCATGGAAAGCCTTGGCCTCAGCCGTCGCGCCACTGCCCCGGACAGCGCAGAGGTGACCGCAAATAAGGCCAGTACTGCGCCATTGACCAAGGCATTAGGGGATCCGATTACGTCGCGGGCGACCTGCCCACCGAGCGATAGAATCAGCACGCCATGTGTGTAGGCGATGGTCACCGCTAATGCAGCGATGGTGAACGCAGGTCGTAAAACAGAGGGAATGGACGGCGCCCTTGGCCGCCACTTGCTGGTAGCTCGCGTACCCACGTGGCGCGGCAGATGCCACACCGCAACGAAAAGCACCACGAGGAGCACAAATAGTACCCAGAACGAGAGATGCATCGGCCATGGAGCGTACTGTGTAAGCGCACCTCCAACGAGCAGTGCCGCTGTGAAACCGAAGGCCTGTGCGACCGCAGTGACGGATGCAGCCCGTCTGACCTGAGCATCGGTACCGAACTCAACCATCGCGGCGGTCGACGCCCCCACGCTAAGCCCAACACCAATGCCCATCAATGCTCTGCCAACGAACAACCACAAGACACCTGGAGCGATGGCAAATAGCAGTACGCCGAGCAGCGAGGCGATCAGCCCGAAAAGCATCGTCGTTCTGCGGCCGATGTAATCAGAGAGATCACCAAACACAATCAGGACTGCGACCACGAAGAGCGGATAGATGGCGAATATGCCCGTCGTCACCGTGTGGGATAGTTGCCAGTGCTCCGCATACAATCGGTAGCTCATGGCCGGTGCTGCGCTGGTCCACAAAGTGTGTGCGACTACCCCCGCCGACACCCAGAAACTAGCGCGCGGGCTCAGCTCGTTGGGCCGAGAAGCCAGAGCAGCGATCCGTGGTGGTGGACAGTGCGGATAGACGACGGGCATGGCAGATACTCCTTTGTGCCGGCAGAAGGACTCAAATCTTCGAGCCACCACCAACCTGATGACGGGCACGGGTCACGAAGCGGTTTTGCCGCCGTTGACTCGAATGATTTGGCCTGTAATGAAGGTCGCCTTACCGGATGCGACAAACACAATGGCGTCGGCAATCTCTTCCGGGGCTCCGGCGCGCTTGAGTGGAACACTCATCAGGAAAGCGGCTTTGCGCTCGGCCGTACCGGTCAGCCGGTCGAGCATCGCTGTCTGAATCGGTCCAGGGGCAATTGCATTGACCCGCACACCGGAGGCCGCACCCTCAAGGGCGGCCGACTTGGTCAGACCTTCCACGGCATGCTTACTGGCGGTATAGAGGGATAAATTCGCCCCACCACGTTCACCCATCGTTGACGAAATGTTGACGATGCTGCCGTTACCCTGCGCCAACATCACCCTCATCTCGTGTTTCACGCTGAGGAATGTGCCGAGCACATTGGTATCAAATGTTGCCGCATAGTTCTCGGGCGTCACCTCCGTTACGGCGATGGACTGCCCCTCTGTGCCCGCGGCGTTAACCGCAATGTCCAGCCGGCCGAAGCGTTCGACTGTTGCATCGATCAGACTGCGAACCTCATCTTCATGACGCACGTCGGACATCAGAAATTCCGCTTCGCCGCCGAGTGCACGGAGTTCGGCCGCCAGTTTCTGACCTTCTTCTTCACGTCGTCCTGAAACGACAACTTTGGCACCTTCATTAGCGAAGGCGATCGCAGTCGCTCGACCTATACCGGTCAGTGCGCCTGTGATGAGAACAACAGATTGAGTAGACATTTGCTTTATCCTGGTTAAGTACTCTTAGCTCGAAGAACCATCGTTCAGAGCTTTGTGCCGCCATCGACGTGCAGGGTGTCGCCGGTGATCCAACGGGCGTCATCGGAAGCGAGGAAGACAACGGCCGCTGCGATGTCATCGGGCTGGGCCATGCGCTTAAGCGCCTGGATGCTCAGCGTGAAGTCCCGCCCCGCATCGGTTTTGGCGAAACTGGACATCTCGGTTAGAACCACGCCCGGTGCTACGGCATTGACGCGGATGCCCCGCCCGCCGAGTTCCGATGCGAAGTACTTGACCAGGGTATCGATGGCGCCCTTGGTGGCTGCATAGGCGGACAGCGTCCCAACGCCGGTGTGCGCTGCTGCACGCGATGACAGGAGAACAACGCTGCTGCCCTTGCACAGAGCGGGTAGCAACTGCTGCACTAGGAAATACGGGGCGCGCACGTTCACCGCAAAGAGATCGTCAAAGTCCTTGACGGTGGTTTTCTCGATCGTGTCGGCCTTCGAGATACCGGCATTGGCGACGAGGATGTCCAATCGACCACCGACGATGGCGCGCACGCGCTCGGCCAGCAAATGCGGCCCGTCTGCTGCGCCCATGTTGGCGGAGATCTTCTCGGCCTTCCCGCCCGCTTTGCGAATTTCGGCGACCACTGCTGTCGCCTCCTTCTCTCCGCTACCGTAGTGGACGAGCACTTGAGCGCCGGCTCTTGCCAGCGCTAGTGCGCTGGCACGGCCAATGCCGCGGGAGGCACCGGTGACGAGTGCGGTTTTGCCATAGAGGTTAGTCATAATAAGCATCCCTTGGTCTTGATCCAGAATCCCGCTGCAAGATTCAGGCGTGCCCGGTCTATTCAGAAAGGAACAGGGACGCGTGGCCGACAAAGCGCTCGGGGTATTGATACTGCGAGCCGTGGCTGGCATCCGGGTAGAGGATCAGTTGCGCGTTCGGCAGATGCCGCTGCAGGATCAAAGAGTTCACCGAATAGATGATCACGTCGTTGTCACCATTGACGACCAGCGTTGGCTGCTTGATCGCCTTCAGGTAATCAAAGGGGTTCTCACGTGGCGCGCCCCACTTGGTCAGCGCTTCGATCTGCGCGGGCCCGACCTTGTCGCTGACGTCTGGATCGCGGTCCTCCATGCGTTGCCGAAAACGCTTGAGATAAGCATGGCCCGCCGCTTGGCTGGCTTCGGACGGGGTGAAGAACACCCTGAGCCACAGGTGATCAGGCTCGTCGTAGGTCGCGCTAAAGATCTCCTGCGCTTCGGGCGTCAGCGAGGCCATGCCTTCGCCACTGCGCGGTCCGGTCCCCACCAGGATCAGCCGCCGCACGAGCGCCGGTTCGGCCAGCGCCAGTTCCTGCGCGACCAGGCCGCCGAGCGAAAAGCCCAGTACGTCCACCTGCGTGAGGCCGATCGCCCTGATGAAGGTCGCGGCGTTGACCGCCATTGCCTCGATCGAGTTCGGCACCTCCCCCGAACTACTGGAAATACCGGCGTTGTCGAACAGAATGACTTCGCGGTCGTGCGCCAGTCCGTCCGTCACGGCTGGATCCCAGTGATCCATCGTGCCGGTGAAATGCATGTTGAAGACGAGCGGTACGCCACCCGATTTGCCGAAGCGTCGGTAGGCGAACCGAATACCCGCTGCGTCCACGAACTGCGTCGGCACGGTCTGATGATTGTGCTGAGTCATTGAGATTCCCTCTGATGGTGGCCTGGGCGCAGAGCAATTCTGCGCGCCCGGACAGGATCAGTTAGCGCTGTGACCGCCGTCGACGTTGAGGATATGGCCGGTGATGAATGAAGCTTCGTCCGATGCGATGAACACGATCGCGTTGGCAAGCTCCTCCGAGAGGCCGAGGCGACCCATCGGCACACCCGTCACCAGAGCCGCCTTGTTCTCCGATGTGCCGGTAAAACGGGTCAACATGCCGGTGTCCGTGGGGCCCGGCGAGACCGCATTCACGCGAATGCCCGACTTGGCGACCTCGAGCGCCACCGACTTGGTGATACCCTCGACGGCGTGCTTGCTGCCGACATAGACGCTGGCCCCCGCCGCTCCTTCGTGCCCGTAGGTTGAAGAAATGTTGATGATGCTACCGCTGCCCTGCCCCTGCATGACGCGCACTTCGTGCTTCATGCTCAGGATCACGCCGAGCACATTCGTATTGAACGTCGCGGCATAGGTCTCTGCGGTCTGGTCCGTGATCGGGCCAACCTGGCCTTCGGTACCCGCATTGTTCACCGCGACATCGAGACGGCCAAACCGCGCGACGGTCTTGTCGACCAGAGTGCGGACGTCATCCTCCTTGCGGACGTCGGCGTTGATGAATTCGACCTCCGAACCGAAAGAGCGCAACTCCTCAACGAGTGCCTTGCCGGCTTCATCACGCCGACCGGCAACGACCACCTTCGCGCCTTTCTTGGCGAAGGCAACGGCGGTGGCCCGGCCGATGCCGGTGAGCGCTCCGGTGATCAGAATAACGGGCTTGTTCATTTTTCAGCTCCTGTGATGTCCGGCTTGAGGCGTATGGGTAGCCAAGCGGCTTCGGCGCGGGGAGGAGTTCCCGGACGCCGCCATAGCCAACAAGCTAGGAGCTTATGGCGAAGTTGAAAAAGACTTTGTAAGCTGTGGGCATACCTGACAGGCATGAGAGCACCATGGAACTGCGACATCTTCGATATTTCATTGCTGTCGCCGAGGCGGGCAGCCTGACGGAAGCAGCCGAGCGACGACTGCACACCTCGCAGCCTTCGTTAAGCCGGCAGATCCGGGATCTGGAAAACCATGTCGGGGTCGAGTTGCTGTCGCGCAGCGTACATGGCGTCGAGTTGACCGCTGCGGGCAAAGCCTTTCTCGACCACGCCCGCCTGGCGCTGATGCAGGTCGATGCCGCGGTCGAAATGGCACGCAGAGCGGCGCAACCGGCAAGGAAGACGTTCGCCATCGGCTTCCTGACCGGGCACGAGATGAACTGGCTGCCGCAGGCGATGCATGTGCTGCGCGACGAACTGAAGAACATCCAGGTCATGATCTCCAGCGACTATTCACCGGATCTCGCCGAAGCGCTTACCCGCGGCCGGCTGGATCTGGCCTTCCTGCGCGTGGAGCCGGGTTACGACCTCGGATACCACGTGGTGGACCGGGAGCCACTCATCGTCCTGATGCCGAGCGACCATCGTCTCACCGCGCGCGAAGCAGTGCGCCCGCAAGATTTCGTGGGCGAGATTTTCATCGGCGGCTCGAACAAGGCCACGGTGCTGCGCGCCGTGACCGAAGACTATCTCCGCCGTTCGGGGCTCGACATCAAATGGGATCACGGGGTGGACAATTTGGCGATGGCCATGTCCCTGGTCGCCTCCACCCGTGGGCTGGCGCTGATGCCCGCCTATGCCAAGAACCTGCTGCCGTGGTCTGTCGTCAGCCGTCCGCTGGAAGGCGAGGCACCAATGATCGATATAGCGGTGGGCTACAGCAAGTCGAACACCTCACCAATTCTCAAGCTGTTCCTGTCGCGCCTCGACGAACTGATGCCGCCGAAGTGAAACCTATGGGAAACAAATGGAGGTCACATCGTATTAACTCCACCGCCCATAAAAAACCCACTAATGGTCACCGCTTCAGTGGGTTTCTTATGGGAAGCACCTTCACCCTGCCCCCTACCAACTCCTGCCAACACAAATGACTCAACCCCCAAATTCACACCACCACAAAAATCATTTGCTGAATAGCCAATGCCATATTGCATTGAGGATCGGTCAAGCCGAAGGCGAGTTCACCGGCCCTGATATTGGCTGAGGCGAGAATTTCGCAGCAACAAATCAAGACACCGACACCCTCAAAAATAAGAAAGAGAAGCGTTGAAAAGCTGAGCGATACCGTCTCCGCGCTCAAGACCGACTATGCGTTGTCTTCCGCCGGGATACCGAAAATACGCTAAGCACTTTCGCTTTTCCAGACGACGACACCGGGCCCGAGCAGGCAGCCGTGAACGGGCGCCGGAGCCCAACTAGCCGGAGTTTCGATACCTCGTCGTACCAGCACTTCAGTGCAGCATGCTCCTCCGGCAAGGGGAAATTGATCGCCTTGGCCGCGAAATCTACCGTTACCAGAGCCGTGATGTCGGCGATTCAAGACTGATTAGTCCGATATGTTGGGAACTGCAAGCTATTTTTCTTCCTTCAACCTTAGCGGAAAGTGGTTTCCATCCCGAAGCAATTGGAACAGGGGCACCCCTGCAAGAGCTCCGGTCTTTCGAATCTAACTCAAACCATTGAGAAAACCATGTCCAAGCTCATGTCCACAGTAAAAGTAGGTCCTCTTGAATTCTCCCACCGCGTCGTCCTGGCACCGCTGACCCGCATGCGTGCCGAAGCAGGCGCGATCCCTGGCCCGCTGATGGCAGAATACTATGCCCAGCGCTCGTCGCAAGGCGGCTTCCTGATCGGCGAAGCCGCCTTCGCTGCCGCCAACGGCAACGGCTACCTGGGCGCGCCCGGCCTATTCGAAGACAGCCAGATCGCCGGCTGGAAGCTGGTGACCGACGCCGTGCACGCCAAGGGCGGCAAGATCTTCCTGCAGCTCTACCACGCCGGCCGCCAGTCGAACCTGGACGTGCAGCCGAACGGCAGCATCCCGGTCGGCCCATCCGCGATTCCGCACGACGGCCATGCCTACACCACCGCAGGCTGGGTCGCTAACACCCCGAACCGCGAACTGACGATCGCTGAGATCCAGGGCCTGGTGGAGAACTTCCGCGCTGCCGCCAAGCGCGGTATCGCAGCCGGCTTTGATGGCGTGGAACTGCACGGCGCCAATGGCTACCTGGTAGACCAGTTCCTGCAGGACAGCAGCAACAAGCGCACCGACATCTATGGTGGCCCGATCGAAAACCGCAGCCGCTTCCTGCTCGAATTGACGAACGCACTGATCTCGGTATGGGGCAGTGATAAGGTTGGCGTGCGCATCGGCCCTAGCGGCAGTTTCGGCGGTATGTCGGACAGCAACCCAGAAGCACTGTTCACCTACGTCGCCCAACAGCTGAACAAACTTAACCTGGCCTACCTGCACCTGATCGAGCCGCGCGTGCTGGGCTTTGTCGACGATGAAACCAAGGTCCAGAATCCGGTGGCGGCACAACTGATCCGCAAGTACTACAACGGCACCATCATCGCGGCCGGTGGTTTCGACGGCGCGTCGGCGGAAGCCATCATCCAGGCCGGCGACGCCGACCTGGTTGCCTTCGGCCGCCACTTCATCGCGAATCCCGACCTGCCGGAACGTATCCGCAACAACTGGCCAATGAACGACTACCTCCGTGACCATTTCTTCGGCGGTACCGAAGTGGGCTACACCGACTACCCGTTCTACAAAGCTGAAGCGCTGGCCTCTTAAAGCAGTACTGACTGTCCGGCTCCATGCCGGACGTCACGCAAGCCGGTTTCCGGACAGCGCCAAGCTCTGTCCGGCACCGGCTGCAAGCGTATGCCTGGCCCTTGCTGACTGAAGTCGCTAATGGCGGGCTTTTACCCAATTGGGGGTAGGCGCCGAGATAACCCAGACCATTTCAAACTAATTGCACTTCAGGACCAGCAGCGGCTACATCTCCCATTAATTTTATCGAGGTAATTATGTCAAAACTTTTTTCACCGACTACGATCGGTTCGATCCCTCTTAAACATCGCGTTGTCATGCCGCCGCTGACCAGGATGCGTTCAAACCCTGACGACGGCGCCAGTGACATGATGGTCGAGCATTATGGGCAACGCGCCTCGGACGGCGGCCTTATTATCATCGAGGCAGCGATGATCTCTATTCAGGCGCGGGGTTATATCGGTGCGCCAGGGCTGTATCTCGATAGTCATATCGATGGCTACCGCAAGATCGCGGAAGCGGTCCATGCGAAAGGCGGGCGGGTCATTGCTCAGCTGGTGCATTGTGGTCGCACTTCACACAGTGACATAGCGGGCGGGGATCCAGTTGGTCCGTCTGTAATCCCCTTCGACACAATGGCATTCACGTATGAAGGATGGAAGCCGGTTTCGCAGCACCGGGCCATGACCGTCGAAGATATTCGCCAAACCGTGAAGGATTTCCGTGACGCTGCGCAGCGTGCCTTCGACGCCGGCATGGACGGCGTCGAAATTCACAGTGCCAATGGCTATTTGCTCGACAGCTTCCTGCACGACGGCAGTAACAAGCGGACCGACGACTATGGTGGATCCGTGGACAATCGCGCGCGCCTCTTACTGGAAGTCGTAGAGGCAGTATCGGCGCTGCGTGGTGCCGACCGCGTTGGTGTGCGGCTCTCGCCGAGCGGCGAATGGAACGATATGGTCGACAGTAATCCTGAGGCCTTGTTCGGTCGAGTAGCCGAACTGCTGAATCCGTTCGGGCTTGCCTATATTCACCTGATCGAACCACGCATTAAAGGCGATGATGCCAAAGCCGGTCATGAGGACGCGGAGCCGGTCGCCGCTGGGCATTTGCGGAAGATCTTCAAGGGACCGATCATCGCGGCTGGCGGTTTTGACGGCGATAGCGCGGAGGCAATCCTGCAGAAGGGCGATGCCGACCTGGTCGCTATCGGACGGCCGTTCACCTCGAATCCGGACCTACCCGAACGACTTCGGTTGAAGTTGCCGCTTACGCCTTATGATCGCTCTGCGTTTTGGGGTGGGACAGAGCAGAGCTATACCGACTTTCCTCGACACGACGAGCTCAAAGTCGCCGCACTGTAGGACGTCGATCAGTCGGCCCGGAATCATTCACTGGGCTCGCTTAGCCGACAACGCGTCACTGCAGCGAAGCAATGCGCGTTCGTATTTCAGTTAGTCGGTGGGTTGGTTCTTGCCAGCACGCCATTCCCGCAAATGGGGCGTTCGGCGGTTTTCAAACCGCCGAAATTTTCTGTGTAAAAGCCCTCATCTGCTTATCCATCCTATTCAAGAGGTTTTTATGTCACGCGTCATCAAATTTACTAAAGCCGGAGGCCCCGAAGTCCTCGAATTCGTCGAAACGACCGTTCCGGCTCCTGGCCCGACTGAGGTTCGCATCAAGGTCAAGGCGATCGGCATCAACCGCGCCGAGTCGATGTGGCGCACCGACAAGTACGTCGAGCCTGTCAAATTCCCGGCCGGTCTTGGCTACGAGGCTGCCGGAATCGTCGATGCAGTGGGATCCGACGTCACTGGCTTCGCAGTGGGCGACGAGGTCAACGTGATCCCATCGTTCTCGATGAATCAGTACTTCACGTATGGCGAGGTCATCACCGTACCGGTCTACGCGGTTGTGACGCACCCGAAATCGCTTTCGTTCGCGCAAGCAGCGTCGGTCTGGATGATGTTCATGACGGCCTACGGCGCGCTCATTGAAGACGCCAAAGTGGGCAAAGGCGATTTCGTCCTAGTTCCCGCGGCTTCCAGCAGCGTGGGACTGGCGGCAATCCAGATCGCCAACTATGCCGGTGCGACGCCCATTGCACTGACACGCACTTCAGCCAAGAAGAAACAGTTGCTCGAAGCAGGCGCAGCGCACGTAATTGCCACGGAAGAGGTCGACCTAGTGCAGGAAGTGATGCGCATCACGGACGGCAAGGGCGCGCGCGTCGTCTTCGAACCGGTCGGCGGCCCGAACTTCCCGAAGCTGATTTCTGCACTGGCCTTCCAAGGCATCGTATACATCTACGGTGCGCTCAGTGAGAGTGTCACTCCGCTGCCACTGCTGGAGATGATCGCCAAAATGCCGACCATCAAGGGGTACAGCATCTGGCTGACAAGTGGTGACGAAACACGCCGCAAGGCTGCGGTGAAATACATTCTTAAGGGCCTTGAGAGCGGCGCGCTCAAACCGATCATCGATCGGACGTTCAAGTTCGATGACATGGCGGAAGTTCACCGTTATCTGGAGAACAACGGCCAGTTTGGGAAGATCGTTGTAACGATGTAAACAGAAACGCCGGAAGCGATCGCTGATGGAACGGCGCTGCGTCGTATCAGACAGAGTTCTTGATGATTTCGCATCACTCAGCAAAGTGGTGCGAGTTATCAAATTTTTTGCTCATTAATGAAATTTGATACGGCCAATAGTAAACGGAAAATTCTTGTAACCGGCGCAACTGGTCAAATTGGGAGTTCGCTCATTCGCTTTCTTGCGGCCGACTCTAGCCAGCAGGCCGTGGCCGCTGTGCGCAGCCCGGAGAGGCGGCGAGCCTTGGCGTACCCGTCGTTTTGTTCGACTATGACCGCGAAGAGACGCTTGCACCGGCGCTCGACGGGATCGACAGCGTTTTCATGTTGACGGGCTATACCGTCGACATGCTCAAGCAGAGCCATGCTTTCGTGAATGCGGCGAAGAAAGCCGGCGTAAAGTACATCGTTCACTTGGGCGCGCCAGGCGACGATAACACCAAGGTCGGTCAATGGACCCGGCATCAGTTCGTCGAGCACTATATTGAATGGTCGGGATCTCGTTCACCAATCTGCGTCCCCAGCTTTTCATGCAAAATCTTCTGAGCTATGGCGGCTCTGACTCCAAGGACAAGGGCGTCATTCGTCATTACGTCGGAGACGCAAGCATTAGGCAGGTAGACACCAACGACGTCGCCGCCGCAGCGCTTCAGCATCCGGAAAACCATGCCGGGAAGACGTACCTCTGGGTTACGAAGCGAAAACGTATTCAGTACAGCGCCACATCTCCGCGTCGGCGCCCTGGTTGAAAACGGTGGCGATGCAGTGCAAACCCGCCTTCAATCGGATGCCGCCGCGCATGTGCTGGACCCGATTGCCCGGCGTCCCGCAGACTTGCGCTTCCACCACATGGTCCTCGGACAGCGTGGTCCCGCCGATCGCCAACCGGGCGCCATCACGCGCCAGCATGAGCCGCCTTCGGCCGGCACTCGCAGGTAGCCATCCAGCAGAGTGCTCTGCGCGTCGGCAAAAGTGCGTGACCACGGCGCCACTGGCGCTGCTGCCGTCGGCTCCGCCTGCCTCAACGGCAGCTGGTCGCTGGTCAGGATGCGGCGGTCGCCGAACTTGATGTTCTCAAAACTGATGCCGCTGACATCGCCGGCGGTGGACGACGCCACCAGCGACGGCCGGCCCACCGACCAGATATTGCGGAAGCGGATATTGCGCACCCTGGCGCAACTGGGGCAGCGAATACCAGCAGTCGAGGCGGATGTCGTCGAACAGGTAGTCCTCGTGCGTACCGTTGCCGGCCGGCTCGGCCCGGAATTCGGTCAGCGCGAACGGCACGTGGCAGCTGCCCATGTCCATGTGGATGACTTCGCTGTCGCGCAAGGTCACGTTGGAACTGTTGAACATCTTGGTCTGCCAGCCGACCCGCATCACGTTCGAAATACTGGTCGACAGCATGCAGCCCTCGATCAGGATGTTGCGCACGTCCAGGCCCGGAATGGCGGAGTCCTTGTCGTAGAAGCTGGTATTGTCGTAGATGGCGAAGATATCGTCGGAGCAGCGGAAGCAGCAGTTGCGCACCACAGTGTCGCCGCAACCAAGCCGGTCGATGCCGTCTCCTGGTTGGCGTTGCCGCGTGTCCCGCCGATCATCTTGATATTGTCGAACAGAACGTCCTTGCAGCCCTGCAGCTGGATCATCCACGTGCGGCTGCGCAACCAGGCAGGCAATCCCCTGCACCACGACGTTGTGCGCATTGTGCAGCGTGATGCCGTGTCAGTTGGAACGGTGGAGCCAGCCCTCGGCGTCGTTCGCGTTCTGCGAGCCGTTGTGAACGATCACGCTTCGGCCGCACACCCTGGCATGCTCGACATCTCAGAAATTCAGGCTACCGTACACCACCGTGCTGTCGGCCAGATAGGTGATCTCGTTGGGCTTGACGTGAATGTCTTCATGATGAACGCTTGACCCGAAATAGCGCATGCCAGGCGCATCGGCGCGCGGCGCTGCGGCAATGCCGTTGCCTTCAGCGTCGGCGAAGGTGCGGACAAGATTGCCGTGCAGCGCACCCGCCACCACGGTGACCGCCAACATACCGGACGATTTGATGAAAGTACGACGATCCATAACCGCCCCCGCAATCAACAGGCGGACAGTATGCATCAGTCCTTGTTGCCGGAAGTTCCTGGAACGGTGCGGCCATTGTCTTTCACCGTGTTTAGCAATAACCGCGAAACACGCACCGCTATCCGGTAGATAGCGGACGGCCCGCCGGGAAGCAGGCCGCGTGCAGCAGCTCTCTTTCGGCCGCCTCCACATCGTTCAGGATGCAGCGGCAGCGGCCCAGGAACAGCGTGCCTTCGACAGTCAGCACGAGATTGCCCGTTCCGCGATCGAACAGGCGCACCGCGAGCCGTTCCTCCAGGCGCGCAATGCACTTGCCGACCGCCGACGCGGAGATGCCCAACTGCCGTCCAGCTTCAGCAAAACTGCGCGACTCGCACACCTGAACGAACGCCGAGATACCAGTGAGACTATCCATGGCTGCTTCCTACTCTGCCTGCACCTGCGCCGATTACAGATAAATCGGGAAGTCGGTGTACTGAACGCGCGTGCCGCCCGCATGCACCTCATCGACGATGCGCTTCCAGCCGGGGATATGCGCATCCTCGTAAATGCCCGGCGCGCCCGGATAGCCGCAGCTATCCTTGGACATGTGCGTCGATTCGGCGATCAGAAGGCCACCTTCGGACGCGCGCTGGCTGTAGTACTCCAGCATCAACTCGCTCGGACTGTCGTCGGCGTTGGCGCGCAGGCGCGTGGTCGGCGCGTGCACGACGCGATGCGACAAGGTGTTGAGACCGATTTTAAAAAGCGAGAATAGTTTGGACATGGTTTTACTCATTTCAGGGCGACGCGAGCGCCGCTGTGGTTGGATTCTCCGATACGCTCCATCAGCTCGTGCATCACCAGCGCGTCAGCGAAGGTCGGCGCCACGCTGGTGCCATCCTTGACGTCGCGCGCGTAGGCGGCATACAGATTGGCCAGTTCCAGCTGGCTGCTGCCAAGGTCGCTGTCCGGCAACCAGTTGTACTCCTCGGGAATCGGCAGCACCTTCAACGGCTGGTTGTCGCCCTGGGCGCCTTCGATCACGTTGAAGGCGTTACCGAAGCTGGTGATGTTGGAGATCTTCAGGTCGCCGGTCGATCCGGTCAGGTCCAGTTGCATGCCGTAGTTATTGCGCTTGCCGGCCTCGATGTGCACCGACAGCACGGCGCCGTTGTCGAACTGGCCGCTCAACACGATCTGGTCGGGGGCCGTGTGCTTGAGCACATCGCCGGTCTCGATCAGCGTCACTTCCTTGAACTGGTTGACCGTCAGCGCGTTGACGCTGTCCGGATGGCCCAGCATCGTGAAGATGGCGTCGAAGTAGTGGCCGCCGTAGATCGACAGCACGCTGGAGAAATTCTCTTCGGGGATCGTGTAGTACAGCGCGGCCGTGCGCTCTTTCTGGAAAGTCTCGACGCTGCTGTGCAGGCGTACCGAACGCAGTTCGCCGATATAGCCGTCGCGCAGCAGGTCGCGTACGTAGCGGTAGCCAGAGCCGAGGCGACGCTGCAGGCCGACGATGTGGCGCACGCCGTTCTTCTCGGCCAGCGCCATCAGCTCCTGCGACAGCGCCTTGCTCGGCGTCAGCGGCCATTCGCAATACACGTCCTTG
>NZ_JBIUVW010000008.1:126073-178358 GCF_044743155.1 Pseudomonas sp. NPDC087697
TGCCGGCGGCAATGGCGGCGCGGATGCCCTCTTCATGATGCGGCGCCGGCGTCAGAACGAGGACGAAGTCGACTTCCGGATGCTGCACCAGCTCTTGCAGCGAATTGAGCGCGTACTTGATGCCGTGGCGCGCCGCGACCGCATCGGCCTTTTCCTGGCTGCGGCTGTACACGGCGACGATCTCGAATTCCGGCAGCAGCTTGAGCGACGGGATGTGGCCATATTCAGCCCAGGTGCCAACGCCGACCAAGCCGACGCGGATTTTACCGGTACGTGGGTTCAGGCCTTTTTTTACGGTGGTCATAAGAGTTCCTTGAAAGTTAAGTCAATAAGAATTGCGGTGGATGAATTACGGTGAATGAATTGCGGTGCTGCCGTCAGGCAGGCAGAGCGCGCTTTTCGGCGACAGCCGCACGGCGTCCGATGACCCACGTCAGGGCCAGGGCGGCGATGGCCGCGGCGGCGCTGACGAAGCCCAGGTTGGGGGAACCGCCATAGGTCAGCGCCAGCGAACCCAGTCCTGCGCCCAGCGAGAAACCGAGGTACATGAACGAGGCATTCAGCGACAGCACGATGGGCGCCGATTTCACGCCGGCGGTGCCGACCAGCGTGGTCTGCTGCGCCGGATAGAAGGCCCAATGCGCAATCCCCCACGCGATCACGGCCGCCAGCACTGGAGCGATGGCCCAGCCTTTGGACAGCCAGTGCGCGCTGAACGACAGCAGTAGGAAGGCGGTGGTTGATGTCGCCAGGGCGGGAATGATCACAGCGCGCGGGCCGTGCTTATCCACCGCCTTGCCGCTGATCGCCAGCCCGATGGCGGCCGATACGCCCCACAGGAACAGCACGAAACCGATCTCGGCGCCGTGGATATTAGTGGCGTTGCCGATGAATAGCGCAAGATAGGTATAGGTCGCGTAGCTGGCCATGGCCCACAGCGTGGTCACCAGCAGCGTCAGCAGGATGGCTGGCTGTGCCGCCGTCTTGACGCGCTCTTTCAGCGTGGCGGTGGTCAGGCCGGCACCTATGCCTTGCGGCAGTCCAAACAGCAGACCGGCCAGCGCCAGCGCCGACAGCCCGGCCACGCTGACAAAGGTGGCGCGCCATCCCAGGCTGTCGCCGATTAGCGCCCCCATCGGCACGCCCAGCGCGATCGCCATCGACAAGCCGCCATTGACGATCGCGATCGCGGTGCCACGCCGTTCCGGTACCACCACTGCGCTGGCCAAGGCATTCGCGCCCGGCACATAGAGTCCGGCAGCAAAGGCCAACAGCACGCGGGCCACCATCAGCGTCCAATATCCTTGCGCGGCCCAGGCCGCCACGTTGGCCAGTGCGAAGGCCGACATCGACAGGATCAGCAGCGTGCGGCGATTGATGCGTCCGGTCAGCGCGGTCAGCACCGGCGAACTCAGCGCATAGGCAAAGGCAAACGCCGTCACCAGCTGGCCGGCCGTGGACACGCTCACGCCCAGGTCGACCGCCATGCCGGGCAACAGGCCGGCGATCATGAAACTTTCAGTACCAACCGCAAACGTGCCCAGGGCCAGCCAGTACAAGGGCCAGTTCCCCTTGATGAGATGGGAGGATTGCTGTGCCATTTTGTCACTCCACATAAGTTTTGATCGATGAAGCAACTGTAGGGGCGCTCACTCCTTGGATAAATAGGCAGCAGTTCCGAACATATAGGAGCAAAAAGTCCGATATGGAGGCAGTCAGCAGGGGGGCGGATGCGATCGTTCCGGTGTGTTCGAACCGCTGGAAGGTTTTCCTGGGTAATTGCAGGCCTACACTGGACTCAGCGTGTCCCCCCAATGGCGAAAGATACGAGATGAGGCCACGGAACTTCTGGTCAAACCTGTTGTTCGCAATGCATGTGGGCGCAGCCATGGCGGCGTGCCCCCGGCTGCGACGCGGGTAGGCATCAGCGATCGGGGATTTACCTCGTTTCGCACGGCGACCGGCTATGCCGGCATGAGCGTGGGTGTGTTCAAGTAGCTCGCCAGGCGCAGCGGCTGCCGCATCAAGTTTGTCTGGCTGCCGAACGTGCGCCTGATGGTGGAACTGGCGGCCGGCAATATCGACGCCGTCGCCTCCATTCCCTACCGCGCAGAGCGCAGGCACATCGCCAAATACGTGCCTTACGGCTACACCCGCTTCGAGCTGGTGGTTTCGCGGCGCATCCCCGGCCGCTTAGATGCCTAGATGCGCATATGTTGGACCACGTAGTCGATAAACACCCGCAGCTTGGGCGAGGCATAGCGGCTGGCCGGCCACAGCATGGAAAACGTCACGGTCTGGCTCATGTAGTCGTCCAGCAGCGTGACCACGCGGCCGCTTTCCAGTTCATCGCGCACGATGAAGGTTGGCAGGAAAGCGATGCCCTGCCCTTGCAGCAGGGCTTGCGTGATAGCTTCGATGGTGGTGCAGGTCAAGCGTTCGCGCAGCAGCGGCTCCGGCTCGTCCGCCTCCAGCTTGAAGGGCCAGCGTTCGATCTTGCCGGTGGCGGGAAATTTGTGCAGCAGGCAGCCATGCGAGGCCAGCTCGCGCGGGTGTGCGGGTGTGCCATGCTGCGCCAAATACTCCGGCGTGCTGACCACCACCTGCTTGCAGGTGCCGATACGGCGCGAGGCCAGCCGCGAATCATGTTGGGTGCCGGTGCGAATGACGGCGTCGAACCCTTCTTCGATGACGTCGACCATGCGGTCGGACAGGTCGACATCAAGCGCGATATCCGGGTAGAGCCGCATGAAACCATCCAGCGCCGGCATGACCAGACCGATCAATTGCGGCGTGCTGACGCGCAGCCGTCCGCGCGGCGCGCCGGACGCTTCCGACAGTTCCGCTTCCGCCGCCTCCACCTCGCTCAAGATGCGGCGGCAGCGTTCGAGGAACAGCGCGCCTTCGGTGGTCAGCGTGATGCTGCGCGTGCTGCGATGAAACAGCCGGACCGCAAGCCGCTCCTCCATCCGGGCGATGCTCTTGCCCACGGCGGAAGACGAGACGCCGAACAGGTTACCGGCCTTGGTGAAGCTGCGGGTCTCGGCCACTGCGACGAACATCGAAATCCCGCTCAAACTATCCATGTCCGCTCCATTATTTAAGACTAAACCGTCCGCTATGATAGCAATTTTGAGAGTCAGCTGGCGGGGTCGGCAAAAATGCCAGCGAGGAAAGCGGTGAACAAGCGCACTTTTTGCGACGGCAGCCGGCCGGCGGGAAGTATGGCCGGCAACAGCGCGTGATGCGCGCTGCCGCCTAGCTTCGGCTCAATTGGGCACTCGATAGACCTCGTGCTCAATCAGAACCTTCCAAATATATGAATTTTCATCCGGCTGGGAATGCGAGGTTGAACTCTCCCATATCATGCTTGGCGGAAGCCCATACGCTAGCGTTGAAATACGCAAGCGTAACGCCTTAGCACCTCCGCCAGAATATGCAGCGGTCAGCGACCCTTTACTAAGATTTGTCTCAGGAAAGACCCTGCTCACAAATTCTGCCAATCCAGAAAGCTTACAGGCGAAAACGTCAGACTTTAAGGCGGCAGCAACCTGGCGTTTTTTGCACGGATAGCTGCTTGCGCAGCTTCCCAAGTGTGGCGTTCCCGCTCAATGGCAGCCAAGCGCTGCCTAGCTGGTGGCTTCTGTTCGGCGATTTTCTTTCGTTGGGCTTCGATATATGGAGCACGCCATTCATCTGGTGCGGCTCCAACATAAATAGGCCGATCTATGTAATTGAATGGACTCGCCCAAGCCGAGGCGTCTATGCGCCACGGCGGCATTCTATGAAAGCCAACGACAGCGAGGGCGAGGCCATGAGCAAGCATACGGCGATAAACAAATCCTTGTCGCCAGCCGATCTTCCGGCGTGTACGACAGTAGCGGTGGATCTTGCGAAGAGTGTGTTTCAGGTCGCGGGGGAAGATGCCCTCGGCCAGGTTATCCACGAGCAGCGGATCAAGTCACGTGAAGCTTTCCATCTGTTCCTGCACCAGTTGCCGGCGGGCGTGACAGTGCTGATGAAGACCGGTCCGGGCGCGCAGGCCTGGGCGCGGCTATTACAGGCGCGGGCGATCACGGCCGAGACGGCCTTGCGCCTTGCCCGCTACTTAGTCGTTCTCCTTGCCAGCTCTGATTGGGCGCTGTTTCAAAACGACTCTTATTCCGGAGCTTATTTTATGATCGTACGTTCCTCCGAAAAGAAGTATTCGCACTTCTTCGGATCGGCAAATCTGTCTTCATCCAGCTTGATGACGTTAAGATACGATGGTGAATTGGCGAAGGCATTGAAACCGTCTATATCGTCGAACCACAATTCCACAATTCCGTCTGTGTCGCCCAAATTCGGACCGGCTGGCCGATCCCCGGTAATGAAGCACTGAATGTAATGGCGCACATAGCGCTTCACGTCGGGTTGACTTGCGAAAAGGGGAGCATGTACGTCGCGCCAATAAGCCACGCATTGCTCGTGGGTCATATCGGATCGGCGCCTGACAAGAATATGTACTTTTAACATGGTTTTGTTCCTCCTTTGTGTGTGCGACTTGCGTCCGTTTCAGTTACGTTCCAACGTCCGGTAATCCGGTAAATTGTTTCCGTTTTGGGACAGCCCAATGCATGAGGATCGCCGGACGCAATTTCTCAAGCTCATAACCGACGCAAAATTCAAACCCGAACAGGCCGCCTTCGTCACCGCTTTTCAGAGCCGGGAGCATGGCGCATTCAAGAAGACGGTTGCGAGCCTAGCCTGGGGTTCCTTCGCGTGGTGTTTGTCTGAACCGGGCCATCTGATCGCCTTCGATGGCATGCAGTCCGGCGCCGTTAAGTTGCTGCGAGATTTTCTGCCGTCCTAGTGCAGCAAGTATTTCCCGCCGACCAGGCGGGGCCGGAAACCCAGTGAAACGCGGGCCGCCCCACACCTAAAAATGACTATGGCCTTGTTAGCCGGTCGAGTCAAAAACGACGACTCGTAGAGCGAACAGTGAACCCTCGGCGCGCGTCAAGCGGCTCCCGCCATCCTAGCCAGAGGTATCCGGTAGTGGCGTCGCAAGCCGTAGTGTTATTTCCCTGCTTCGTGGCACTAAGAGGGGGATGTCAGGCGCAAGCGGACTGCTTCTATCCCGGCGCAACTGGTCCGTACAATGGATTTCGTCAGTCATATTCTCGTTTCCCCGGTGATTGGCGTAAACGTGTGGTTATCAGCCAGTCGTCAACGGGAGTCGGCAAGGGAAGACTAGCGACGAGACTGCCGCCGACACTGCGACTGCTGCTAAACCGGCGCGAGAAAATCCTATACTTCTGATGGCGGCAAATTGACGGAGCTCGAGCGTCGATACTGAATTGGCGAGATGCCTCTAGTCGATTTGAAGGCGCGGCTGAACGAAAATTCTGATTGATATCCAACACGCGATGCGATATCGCGAACTCGCAAGTCGGTCTGCTCGAGCAGCCGAGCGGCAATGCCCATGCGCCAGCGCATTAGATAGCCGTGCGGCGATTCACCTACTGAGCTACTGAAGTTGCGGACGAAAGCTGCGCGCGACAAACCAGCTTCTTCGGCGAGTTCCTCTAGTGTCCACGCACGTTCGGGCGCTTCGTGTATGCGCGCGAGAACCCGTGTCATGTGCGGCGAGCGCAGGGCTGCAAACCAGCCGTTTGCTGCGGGCGAAGTAGCTTCGGCCCAATCTCGCATGAAGTAGACGAACAAGGACGACAGCAGGTTACGCACCACAATCTGATTACCGAAGTTCGGCGTCTCTACTTCGTTACGAAGCATGCGTAGCGTGTCGCTCAGCGGTGAGCATCCGGGTTCCATTCCGGCGCGGAGCGACACGGCTTGTGGCAGCGCCCGCAAAGCGGGAAGAGCAAGGTGCAGGTCCATGTCGAACTGGCCGCAAATCATAGTGGTGGCCTTTGGGTCGCGGTCGACGACGCCATTGCGCATAGCCAGGAACGTTTCCAGTGGCATGGCTTTGCCTCGCCGCGAATGCACCACTTCGTGTGCGCTGCCGCGCGGAAACAAGACCAGTTCACCAGCCTGCAATTCAATAGTTTCCGTCTCGGGTTGACGTACGAAAGCACGTCCTTCGGCCACGAAATGAAACACCACCGCTTCGCGCGGTAGTACTGCAAAACCCCATGGGTCCGCCACGCGTGTGCGCACTAGAACCAAGCCGTCCGCGTGGATCGCTTTCAACCAACTGTTCAACGCATGCATGACCGTAACCTATGGCAGATTGAGACGAGCCGCTATATTTTAGCGCCGTTTGGTTATGGACAGCCTCCATAGGGGTGATTCAATGAGGAGAGCAAAAAAACCCCAAAGGAGCAATCCATGTCAAGAGAACGAATCCAACACGCGCTGGACATTATCTACGACAAAGTCTTCAACCAGGGCCAGGCGGACCTATATCGGGAGATCGTGAGCGGGCCATACATACAACATAACCCGCTTTTTCCGGATGGACTCGATGACATCCTGGGCTATATCAAACAGGCCGGGCGCATCCCCTGCGAGGTCAAGCGCATCGCGATCGATGGCGATCTCGCCTTTGTACATGTGCGCTACCTGGAATGGGGCGGCCAGGAAACTGCTGGCGTCGACATCTTCCGCTTCGATGCCGACGGCAAGGTTTTGGAGCACTGGGATGTGCTGCAGCCGGTGCCGAAGACGACTAACAACGCGAATACGATGTTCTAAACGGATGACGGCGGGGGCAGACTAATTCATACGCGGCTGGTCTTGCGCGCCGCTGCCAGCTTCGTCGCGTTGTCGCCGCTCTCCTTCATCGAACGCACAGCATAGGAGTATCCGCAGTGACTTGCGATGCTCGAGGGCGGCTATAGGGCAGCCTCTCGACCCATACGCCGGTGATCGAATAAACCCGAAGGAAATCCCATGCGCAAAGATATTGAATTCAAGGCCGAGGACGGCACACTGCTGCGCGGCTGGCATTACCTGCCGGACCAGCACCCAGGCAAGGTGCCGACGGTTGTGATGGCGCACGGCTTCGCCTCGGTAAAGGAAATCTACCTCGACAAGTACGCCGAGCTGTTCGCGAAAAGTGGCATCGCCTCATTGGTCTACGACCACCGCTGCTTCGGCGCAAGCGACGGCACGCCACGGCAGGAACTCGATCCATTGATGCAAATCCGGGACTGGCGCGACGCTATCAGTTTCGTCGAAACCTTGCCCGAGACCGACACCGCGCATATTGGCATCTTCGGCTCCAGCTACAGCGGCGGCCACGTGTTCGTCATCGCCGCGCAGGACCGTCGCGTCAAGTGCGTGGTCTCGCAGGTGCCGTTCATTAGCGGCGCGCGCAATTCGCGCCGCCTGATCCGCGCCGACCATCTCGCGCCGACCCGTGCGCTGCTCGATGAAGATCGCCGCAACCGCTACGCTGGCAAGCCGCCCGGAATGATCGCAGTGGTCACCGAAGACCCGGCCGCGCCGAGCGCGTTGCCGACCGCGGATTCGTGGGCATTTTTTAGCGCCGTCGCCGAACGTGCGCCGGCATTTCGCAACGAGGTCACGTTGCGCTCGCTCGACCACTTTCTCGGCTACGAACCGGGCATCCACATCCGCGACGTCAGCCCGACTCCGTTGCTGATGATGGTCGCGCTACAGGACCACCTCACCGTCGCTGACGAGTCCCTCGCCGCCTACGAGCAGGCGCTGCAACCGAAGAAGCTCATCATGCTCAAAGGCGGCCACTTCGATGCCTACGTCAATGATTTCGACGTCGCCGGTGCCGGCGCTCGCGATTGGTTCGTTGAGCATCTGCTATCTGTCTGAGCCACGGGAGCGACACGCCATGTCCGACTATGAAACTCTACAGGTTCACACCGCGCATGCGGTGATGACCGTCACTCTGTCCAATCCGCCTATCAACCTTGAAACCGACGCGATGATGGCGGACCTTGATCGCCTGGTCACGTTCCTCGAAGGCGATCGCGAGACGAAAGTGGTCATCTTCCGCAGCGATACGCCCGGCTACTTCATGGCGCATTTCGATATCGCACCGGGGGCGGGGCGCGTGCTGCCTCCGCTCGGTGCGGCGCCGCTGCATGGTGTGCTGCACACGCGTATCAGCCACCTCGACCAGGTCACGATCGGCGAACTGCGTGGCCGCGCGCGCGGCGGCGGCAGCGAATTGCTGCTGGCGCTCGACATGCGCTTCGCTTCGCGAGAGAAGGCGCTGATCGGCCAGCCGGAAATTATGCTCGGCTTGCACGCCGGCGCCGGCGGCACCGCGCGCCTCGTGCAATTGATGGGCCGGGGGCGTGCGTTCGAGGCGGCCTTGAGCGGCCTCGACTACGACGCCGATACCGCTGAACGTTACGGCTGGATCAACCGAGCGTTGCCGGACGCCGAAATTCGCGACTTCGTTGATCGCCTGGCGCAACGCATCGCGAGTTTTCCTGCCTCAGGCATCGCAAGCGTCAAGTCGATCGTCAACCAGACAAGTCCGATCAGCTCGAGTGTTTTGAACGAGGACTCGGCGCGCTTCTGGAAGGAAATCCAGTTGCCGGAGGTGCAAGAGCGCCTTACCTGGATGCTCGCCAACGGCGGTCAGATGAAAGGACCAATGGAAGACGAACTCGGCATGAACCTCGCGCGCTTTCCCGAAAAACCTTGATCGAGATGGAGGACCCTATGGCCCATTGGAACGTAACGAACAAAAACGGTATCGTGTCGGCGGCGTACAACGATCCGCCGATGAACTACTTCACAACCGCCGGCACGACCGAGCTCGCTGCACTGATAGAGGAGTGGTGCGATCCGGCTGTCAAGGTCGTCATACTGACGGGCGGCGTGCCCGGAAAATTCATCACGCACTACAGCGTCGAAGAGCTGCTGTCCTACGCCGAAGACCGTGACGAGCTACGCCGTTCGGGCACGGCGTTCAACGACGATTACCACGCCTTGTTGAACGCGCTACAGAACCTACCGAAACCAGTGATTGCCGCGATGAACGGCGATACGATGGGCGGCGGCTTCGAATTGGCACTGGCCTGTGACATCCGCATTGCGGCACGCGGCGAGCATCGGATCGGTTTTCCCGAGGTCAAGGTCGGACTTTTGCCGGGTGGCGCCGGCACCCAGCGCCTGCCGCGTCTCATTGGCGTCGGCCGCGCGCTCGATTTCATTCTACGCGGTAGCGTCGTCGACCCGGACTACGCGCTGGCGCTCGGCCTCGTTCACGAACTGGCGGACGACGCTGCCGCACGCGCACTGGAACTCGCCGATGAATTGAGCAGGCTTTCAGCGTTCGCGCTGGCCGCAGTAAAGCGCTGTGTCTACGCAAGCGTCGATACCGATTTTGCGACCGGACAGAAACTTGAGGCTCATTGCTTCGCCGACACGTTACTGACCGACGAGGGGCTCGCGAAGATGCGCAGCTATATAGCGGTGCCGCCGGCGCAGCGCGGGGCTCTGTTCGGCCTGCGCCGGTCCGGCGATGCCGGATGACATCGATCCGGTGGTGGCCTTCTTGGCCTCCGGCGATGCGCGCGGCTATGTCGACTATCCCGCACTCCAAATGGCGGCAGTCATGTCTGACATTTGAGTTCGACGCCAACTGGAGCGAACAGTCGCGCCTGTCCGGCCCGATATAGGGGTCGTCGTTGTCGTACAAGGTCGCCTTGTCGGACTTCGGGATTTTGATGTTTGGGCGTCGCGCGTCGCCTATTGGTTTTTCTTTTTTCGACGTACGGCGGGAACAACTGGCAAAGAAAGTCTCGATGCTCGCAACTGGTTGCGTCGTTATCGTGCTTGACGAGGAGAAGGATAGCACCACCTTCGCTGGTACGCTCAGGGGTATGATCCTGTAGGAGTTGGCGAAGCTTGCGATCTAGAAATGGAGGTCCGTTCGCACATGCCTTCGACCAACTTTAATCCGCAGGCTAAAATTTTCTATCGGCCCATCGACGCAGCACTGCGTTGGTGCAAGCTCATTCGTTTTGAAACGCAAATATTGCAGGCTGCTTGGTCCCACCCAGAGGAACTCAGGCTCCTGTTTCCCCAGTGGCCATGCCTACAAACCAATACCGAAATAATTTATGACGCCGTCCGCAATGGCGAATTGCCGTATGGCTGTTTAGGTATTTCGGTGCCCCGGGGTACCCCCGTGGAGCTCACTCTGTTGACGGTTCGACATTCGGATCTGCGTCATTGGATGCAGATCTACTACCCCGATCAGAGACCCGACTTTCTATTCGAGTCAGGCGACGATACTCGAGACAAAATTAGCCTGGGTGTTTACTTTGCACTCCAGGCCGAGCGGGATGCCCTCCTGCGGGAGCGGGATACTATGCAACGTCAGCTCCAAGATGTCGAAGCTGACCTTAGGGCGCTGGGACTTGAAAAGGAAAGGCTTAAATCGTTGGTAACTACCCAGGGGCAGCTCAGCGAGCGAAGCGAACACACCTACCTGCAGATAATCGGCGCCTTGCTCAACACCTTCTTGGACTCGTCACCTGCGGGCAAGCCTCTCTCCGTGTTTACTAGTCAATCAGCAATCGTCGATGCTGTGACCGCACGCCACAATGACATTCCCGGTCTCAGTAAACGGACGCTAGACGCGAAATTTGCTGCAGCCAATCGTAGCCTCAAAAAACCACCTGAACCATAGCATTGCACTGCAATGTCCTGACTTGCAGTGCAATGACTCTCACGCTTTTCTGCTATTCAATTCAGGTCACTTCCCATCACGCGCCAGGTGGCGCCAGGAGTGACCATCATGTCCAGCTCATCCGTCCCGCTCGCTGACATCCCTCACCCACCGGCCGAGCGTCACATCATGCGTCGCGACGAAGTGGAGCGAAAAACTGGCTTTAAGCGGGCGCACATCTACAACTTGATGAGGGAAGGTAAGTTCCCCCTAGCTAAACGTATTGGGCTTCGTGCCGTAGGCTGGGACTCGTTGGAGATCGAACGGTGGATCACCGAACGCCTGGCGCAGCAGGCGTCGTGATGACCCTGCGGGTAGTGTCGGTTATTTCCACCAAGGGTGGCGTGGGTAAGACCACGGTGACCGCCAATCTCGGCGGCCTCCTGGCCGATGCTGGCCTACGCGTGCTGTTGCTGGATCTGGACAGCCAACCCACGTTATCCAGTTACTTCCCGATGGGTTATGAAGCGCCTGCAGGGGCCTACGAACTAATCGCGCTCCACCTAACCGATCGCACTCAAATCATTTCCAGCACAAGCCTGGATAACCTCGATCTGATTGTCTCCAACGATGATCAAGGCAGGCTAAACATATTGCTGCTGCATGCGCCGGACGGACGGATGCGTCTGCGCAATCTGCTCGATGACTTTCGCGAGCACTACGACCTGCTGCTGATTGATACCCTGGGCGCGCGCAGCGTGCTGCTGGAAATGGCGGTCCTCGCCTCTGACCTGGCGATATCCCCGATAACCCCGATAACCCCGATAACCCCAGAAATGCTCGCGGCACGCGAGTTGAGCCGCGGCACACTGAAACTCCTCGGCGACCTGAACCCCTTCCGTCACCTCGGCATTGCAGTACCACCGTTGCGGTTGCTGCTGAATCAGGTGGACCCGGTCAGATTGGATGCACGGATGATCGTACGCGGATTGCGGGACAGTTACGCGACGACACCGTCGATTGCCTTTCTGAACACCGCAATCCCCAATCGGGTGGCCTACGTGAATGCCGCCTCCCTCGGCCTGCCCGTTCACCAGGTCGAGGCTTACCGCCCGAGCAGCCGACGCTCGCCCTCAGCGCTGGAAACCATGCGCGCCTTGGCCATCGAGCTGTTTCCCGAGTGGAGCGCCGTAATTTCCTCGGTGGGCCCCAGCTCGAAGAGACCGTTATGACGACTGCCAATCTGACACTGCCCTATTCGCTGGAAGCGGAGCAAGAGGTACTTGGCGGACTCATGCTGCGGGTCGCATTCATTGCCGAGCAAACCCGCTTTACCACTTTGCATGCCAACTCCGTGTGGCAAGGAGCTTCCTGATGCGCCATGACGTCGCAAAAACACTACCTCATTCACTCACCGTATATCCCGCGCAGGAGTTGATGGATGAGGAGTACTGCACCGTATTGTTCCGCCTGCAAGGCGGCCGACCGGCCATAGGTGAGCTTCTACTCGATCTGTCTCAGCACTTTGAAAGCTCAGGTACCGTGGAGATCGTCAGAGTCCAAGTCGGTGACTATCTGAGCGGTCATCCATCGTGAGATGTAGCGTATGAAAAAGCCGACTCAGGAGGACATAACCGGCAATCTACGGGCAGGGAACTTCGTGCACAGCCTTGAGGTGGATCAAGTCGGCGATCCTATCGTCGACACACCCATGTTGGTGACCCTGGAGCAACTGCGGCCGTATGAGCACAACCCTCGTTTCGTCCGTAATCCACTGTACAACGATATCAAGGCCTCGATCCGTGAACGCGGCTTGGATCAACCACCACCGATTACCCGCCGCCCGGGAGAACCGACGTTCATCATCCGCAACGGCGGCAATACTCGCTTGGCGATTCTCGGCGAGCTGTGGCAGGAAACCCGCGACGAGCGCTTCTTTCGCATTCATTGCCTGTTCCGACCCTGGACCGATGAAATCACCGCCCTACTCGGCCATCTGGCCGAAAGCGATCTGCATGGCCAACTCACTTTCATTGAACGTGCTTTGGCTGTAGCCAAACTCAAATCCATGCTCGAACCAGATGGAGCTGTGCTCTCGCAACGTGAACTAGCACGACATCTCTCAGCTGGGGGCTATCCGGTATCACAGTCGCATATCAGCCGGATGCTAGACACCCTCGAACACCTACTGCCCGCCATTCCACAAACCCTGTATGCCGGATTGGGTAAACCCCAGATCGAACGCCTGATCGGTCTGCGTAGTCAGGCTGAACGAACCTGGAACCGTTATCCAACCACCACCATAGCGTTCGCCGAGTTTTGGCTCGATACCTTGGGCTACTTCGATGCCGACCCCGACTCCTTCGACCTTGAGCAGATCCAGGATGAACTGCTCGAGCGCATGAGCCGGATGCTTGGACAGTCCTACCGTATGTTGGCTCTGGAGCTGAGCGATACCCAACGGCTCATCTCGACGCCTGGCGTTGTCGTCACCACGCCTCCAGAGAACAACCATCTGCCGAGCGAGAATGAAGCCGCGGCAGGACCTCCCTCCTCCGAGCCCCATCCCAGATCAACAGAGACCAAGCCCCAGATCGAACCAACGCTCGAGGAACTGCTTACACCGCTTGAAAGGAATGTCGTCTCAGCGGTCAGTCCGTCACGCGTTCAACAGATTCGTGAACAGATTGATCGCGAGACCGCCACTGAAGTAACACCGACCGTCGAAACCTGCACGATCGACGACATCTGGACCATTGCTCCAGCACTGGACACTCCCGAACAACTGCGTTTAGCCATTGCCGGACTGGCGCGGGAAATGGCGACCTATGCCGGACATCCCGAGAGCATCATCGATCAGCAGCTTGGCTTGGGCTTCGCCCTCAACATCGAGCAAGTTGATCTTACTGCGCCTCGCGCGACCGGCATTCACCTAATGCTCCTGGCCCTGTTGCGCGCTCAAGACGACGTGAACTGGGAGGATCGCAAGCAACTGCCCTCAGCCCTATTCGGCCAGCTGTTGTTGGGGGTCTATCAACTCCCGCTGACTGATCGTCCCGCCGTGGATGTGGGACTGGAACGACTGCCCGACAGTCTGTTAATCAAACTGTATCGCCTGATCCGCCTGGCCCGACGTCTGATCGACTTAACGCTTACCCATGAAGACAACTCAGCGGAGGAGCTGCCATGAACCTATCCTTCAATGTGCTCAACCAGGCCATGCTGACCCAGGTGCTGCATGAGCTGCGCTTGGGTAATCTGCAACGCTGCAAGGCACTCGGACTGGGTGAGAACGACATCTACCTGTTGCAATCCTTACCGCCCACCACGCTGTCGCGCCTGGCCCATGCCACCGTCTCCTGGGTTGAGGTCAAGATTGACTCGCCGGTGCTGCATCGCTTGATCGAGCAAGCCGAACGCGACGAGCACAACGAGCGCTTGATCAACCGAGCGCTCAAGCTCGGCGCCAGTAGCACCATCATGTACCAGTGCTTTGGCTTGGCGCATTCGGAAACCGCCCTGCGCCGACGTCTGCTCAAGATAGAAACCCGTAAGGGCCGCCCTCAGCATTTGAGCGAAGCGCAGGAACACGCGCTCTGGCAGCGTTGGTGCCAGCTGCGCGCTCAGGACGGTACCGAGGATCCGCTCGACGCCATGATGATGCTGGCGGAGGAGCAACAGATCAGCTTGACCATCGTTTGGCAGCAGATCGACCAGTACAGCAACCGCACATGAACATTGCCCCTTCCAGTCGCTGGCAGCGTGTCCTGCAGCAATGCACCCAACAGCTGAGTGAACGCTGGCCCGCACGCCCTACCACTGAGCAACCCTCCAACCAGGCTCTGCACGCTGGCTTTCTGTTCAGTGGCCAATCACACGAAGTCGTGCCGCGTCGCCTGCTGTTGGATCATCGGCTGACGCCATTGGAACGTAATGCCTGGCAGGTGTTTCGACTCATGCTGCAAGGCCAGGGTGTGGTCACACCGCGTTATGAGGATTTGCAGCCTTACCTGTCGAGCGTGCCCTACGGCGCGTCAGCCTCCCGAGAAACCATTGCTCGCGTCTTGACGATGCTCAGACTAACCCGCTGGCTCAGCTTGGTGAGTCGTGGCCGCGATCAGCTCAGCGGGCGCCTACAAGGTTCTCTGTACGTCCTGCACGATGAGCCGTTAACCCCCGCCGAAGCCATGGAACTGGATCAGGATTACCTGGAGCTAGTCGGACATGCCCTCGGTCATGCGACCAAGGCTGTGCGCATTGTCGCTCAGCATGTTCTGGAAGAAGTTCGCCAGGACACCCGTATCGATTTAGGTCAGCTACCCACACGGCTCGAGAGCTGGGGAGATCACTGGATGGACCAAGGATTGGATCAGGCAAGCGATGCCACAATACACGATTCCGAACTGGGGGAAGATCACCTCGTTCGGAATCGTGCAGGCCCTCGTTCGGATTCCGAATCAGGCCTGAACGCCAGTGTTTCCGGCACTGTTCGGAATCCGAACGCCGCCTGTACTGTATTAAAAGAAAGTACTTGTACTGTACCGCGCGCGACCCCAGCGGTGGATAACCTGCACTGGCCCGATCCGCTGCACCTGAGTCCAAGCGAACGTCAGGCCGTCGCCGTGGCGCTGAACAAGCTCAAACCAGCGGATCGTCAGGCAGTGCTCAACGAAGCGGGCGCACGCTGTGCGGCCGGTGGTATCCGCAAGCCAGCGGCGTATCTGATGGGCCTAATCCAGCGCGCACTGAAAGGCGACTTTCGTCCTTGGGCAGGCCAGACAGAGCCCTCACCCGTTGCAGATCCGCCCCCAACGGCACCGTCACGCCCGTCCCGAAAACAGGGCGAACCCGCATCCCCCCTCGCCCAAGCGTGCATGAATGAGCTACGCCAACTGCGCGGCGGACGCCCTGGACATCAGTAGATTTGATGCCAGTGGCATCAAATCTACTGAGCTCTACTGTGAGATCGCAAAGGGCCGAATCTGCGCAATCCGACCGGTACGGCCATCTCCATCCATGGAAATGATTCCACCGGCGTCACTCGCGAACGTCTCCGAAATTAACCCTCTCAAACCAAACCGAACAGACCGCATTCAGCTTTTTGGCTTCCCTTGACCATCATCTGTCGCAACGTTCCCGTCCAAGCCTATGCGAGGACAACACCGTGGCCGATCACTATCAACTCAACCTGGGGTCATTGCGCAGCAGCATCACCCTGACCCTGCACACTCACCACGCCGCCCGTATCTGGCAAGGTCGGACCCCACGCGAAGGCGTCCACTCGATCATGGGCATGGCCGGCTACATCAGTGTCACCAACCTGATCAAACAAACCGCGGCCCAGGACGATCCCTATGCCGACTGGGCCATCGTGCAACTCGAAGAAAAACTGATGCAGGCCAAGGCTGGGATGTTGGAACTGACCCAACAACTAGATCGGATCAGACAAGAGCTGCCGACACAGATCGACATGAGCGACAACCTCAACATCCACCCCGTCACCTTGCCGTTGTACATCGGCAGCCAGCTGGGTTTTCTGGCGGTCTACCTGCTGACCGACTACGACACCCTGGTGCGCCGGACCCTATTGGCCCATCACACCGCCCTGATCGGCCGTATCGACATGGAAGCCTGGATCGACGACGGCGCCCATCTGCTGCGCAGCCTGTTCGGTCAGGCACAGCGCTATCGGCATGCCGGCGTCACGCGTGATGACATGGCGGCGAACAACGCTCGTGCCTGTGCGGCCGTCGAGAAGTTCGGCCTGCCGCCGCAAGATATCCTCGCGGGCGTCCGTCGTTCCCAGTTCGCACCGCCGATCATTCGTCGTGGTGCTGTGCCAGTGGATGACGCTGACGCGTTGGCAGAGGAAGCGGGAGAGCCACCTGCGACGGTGGACGTGCTGGAGGACGAAGCATGAATCCTCTGACCTCGGCTCAACCAATGCCCTTCGAAGCGTTGACATCCGATGCCTATCGACAGCTCGAACACGCAGCCTCCCTAAAAGGCCTTTTAAAACCTTTTAAGGGTAAGGGGGAGTTGGACCATCTGGCACAGGTGGCGAGGGAAATCGAGGCGCAGTTATGTCACCTGATGGAGGCTGTTGTGCAGCAAGCCGGACAGCCCCCTTACTCACTGCTGGATATTCGATTGTTGCTGCAGAACACCAGCGCTGGCAGCACCTTTTTGCGTTGGCGCACCCGTGACTTCGCCCGTATGGGGGTTGCAGTCTGGGAACGCCAGGTCTGCAACAAAACCCTGCCGCAGGTCGTACGCGAGGGATTGCACCGTTTCGAACGCGAGCGCATTGCACTGAACCTGCAGATGAGCGTGGTGCATTCGCTCTACCGCCAGGCCTCGACCTGCGCGATCAAAATGGCCAGTGCCGAACGGTTACTGCGCCAACTCACAACCGCAGTGGAGGTATCAGGATGAGTACTTTTTTTGTCGGCGAAGGCAATATCGGCAGTGCGCCAGAGTTCCAGGAATTTCCATCAGGCAATGACGAGCCACGGCGCTTGCTACGGCTGAATGTGTACTTCGACAACCCCGTGCCACGCGATGGTAGCTATGAAGATCGAGGCGGCTATTGGGCGCCGGTTGAGCTCTGGCACCGCGAGGCTGAACACTGGAGCACGCTGTTCCAGAAAGGCATGCGCGTGCTAGTCGAAGGTCGTACGGTGCGCGATGAGTGGGAGGACAGCGAAGACAATGCGCGGGTGACCTTCAAGATCGAGGCCCGTCGAGTCGGCATCCTGCCTCACCGGGTGCACAGCGTGGTTATGCGGGAACGATCCAGTGAACAGACAGCATCTGCGAAACACGTCGGGCAAAATACAGAGCAAACCGGTTCACCTGCGTCGAAACCCAGAAAGCGCAGAGGGCAGCCACCTACGGACTGACAGACTTCAGGCATAAAAATTGCGCCTTTGCGCGAAGTTGCTGGCGTGTTACTACGCGCTGCTCGTGAAAATCCACACTGTCGTCGGACTGCGACGGAGTACAACCTCGTCCCATTCCTGGCTGTCCTGACTGACTAATATGAGGAGCCTTCGATTCAGGTTTCTCATATCTCTCACCTGCTGTTTCCAACAACGCTGCTCCGAACTCAATCCGGAGCAGTTCTATGCGCCTATTCCTCTGCGAGAAACCTTCCCAGGGTCGGGACATCGCCAAGGTACTCGGGGCCACTCGGCGTGGTGATGGTTGCCTGATCGGCACCGATTCAACCGTCACCTGGTGTATCGGCCATCTGCTGGAGACGGCCCCACCTGAAGCCTATGGTGACAAGTACAGATCCTGGTCGTTGGATCATCTACCGATCATTCCTGCTCAGTGGCAGATCGAGGTCAAACCCAAGACTGCGGCACAGTTCAACGTCATCAGACGCCTGCTCAGCGAAGCTACCACCGTCGTAATCGCCACCGACGCCGACCGCGAAGGTGAAATGATTGCCCGCGAACTGCTGGAGCTCTGCAAGTATCGAGGCCCCGTCCAGCGCCTCTGGCTGTCCGCACTCAACGAGGCGTCGATTCGCAAGGCACTGTCCTCGCTGAAAAGCGGTCAGGAGACCTTCCCGCTCTACCACTCAGCCCTCGCCCGCAGCCGCGCCGACTGGCTGATCGGCATGAACCTCAGCCGTTTGTTTACCCTTCTTGGTCGGCGGGCGGGCTATGACGGTGTATTGTCGGTTGGACGCGTCCAGACACCCACTTTGCGCTTGGTGGTCGATCGGGATCGTGCGATTGCCAGCTTCGTCTCGGAGCCCTACTGGGAGGTGGATGTGCACCTGTCCTCCATGGGGCAACCATTCATCGCGTCGTGGTTACCACCAAGCTCAGGACGAGATGAAGCCGGTCGTTGCCTGCAGCAGGCACTTGCCAGTCAGACGGCCCAAGCGATCTTTAGTGGTAAGACCGCCACAGTAGTCTCGCTGCAGACTGAGCATTCCCGAGAACCGCCGCCCCTGCCCTTCGATCTGAGCACCCTGCAGGAAATCTGCTCGCGCAAGCTGGGACTCGGCGTTCAGGAAACCCTAAACATCGCCCAAGCCCTGTATGAAACCCACAAAGCCACCACCTACCCGCGCAGCGATTGCCGCTATTTGCCAGAGAGTATGTTCGACGAGGTACCCGCGGTATTCGATGCCCTGCTCAAAACAGATCCCGCGCTACAGCCCTCATTTGAAAGACTCGATCGGTCATTGCGTTCCCGAGTATGGAACGATACTAAGGTCACAGCGCATCACGGCATCATTCCCACCACCGAGCCGGCGAACCTTGCGCGGATGTCTGAACAAGAGCGCAACGTCTACGAACTGATCCGTAGCCACTACCTCGCGCAATTTCTTCAGCATCATGAGTTTGATCGAACCCAGGTCGAACTGGAGTGTGGCGAAGAGCGATTGACCGCTGTTGGCAAACAGATCCTGGTTCAGGGCTGGAAAGGCTTGCTCTACGAAAACACCGAGGAGGATGAGCCCAGTCACAAGTCCCAAGTCTTACCCGTCTTGCAACAGGGTACTCAGTGCGCAGTGGACGACGTCGAACTCAAGTCCATGCGCACCGCCGCTCCCAAACCTCTCACCGAGGGCGATCTGATCAAGGCCATGAAAAACGTGGCCAAGCTGGTCACCGACCCACGCCTGAAACAGAAACTGCGGGACACCACCGGTATTGGTACCGAAGCCACGCGAGCCAGCATCATCAAGGGGTTGATTGATCGCGGTTATTTGCTGAAGAAAAAACGCGCCTTAATGGCCTCCGCGGCGGCTCATACCCTGATTGAAGCGGTACCCGCTGCGGTCGCGGATCCGGGTATGACCGCGATCTGGGAACAGGCTCTGGACGAAATCGAAGCGGGACGCCTGACTCTGGCTGAATTCGTCGCCAAGCAGGCGAACTGGATTGCGCAGTTGGTCGCACACTGCGGCTCACTTACTTTAGCCATACCTGTCGAAGCCGGCCCGGCCTGCCCCATTTGCAACGCCTCAATGCTCAAACGAAAGGGGAAATCAGGACCGTTCTGGTCATGCTCCCACTACCCAGACTGCAAGGGCACTGTGTCGATCAGTAAAGATGCGCGTCGCCCATGACGCGCCATTGGAGATCAACGTGAGTATTGGAGCGATGTAGTGGTCAGTGCATCATCAACGGCGGCTGATCCCTTTCTAAGTCGATTAGGGGGTGTCCGACTTCACGGGCCAAGGCAAAGAAAGCGACCGTGCCTTTATCTTGGCAACTGTCAAACAATTGGCCGCTCATCTCGCCAACAAGTGAGCTCATTCGCTCGCATTCGATATAGGGGCCTTTGAGGGGACGCTCTCTGCCTTGACGTCATCCCACCCTCTCTGCTGTAGTGCCTCAGGATCATCGCCAACGGCGACCCAAGACCGATTCGCTCCGGGTAGCTCGGTCGGACTCCTTGAGTTCGGAGCCGTCTCTTCTGCGGAATTTCATTCCCGTTTTGTGCTCGACCTGATCGTGGTGGCGGATGACCACTGTTGCCTCTGCCAGGCAATAGCGGTCATCCGCTTCGGTGATCGTATTCAGTCCCGGAGCCCACCGGGGAAACACTGGGCACCCTTTGTGCGCGGATGCGTGCCAGCATGTTCCGACCCAGGCCACAACAAGGGTCGGTTGGCGAATCATGACGCAGTTAAACCAGGCTTTGCGAGGAGCTTGTCGACTGCATAAGAGCGCCAAAGGTGGCTTTTCTCTTCCTCGCCTGGCTACCCGTCAGGCCCCCTCTTCATTTTTTCATTCCAGTGACTACCACTGTATTCCGTCCTTAAAAAATCGGGCTTCAGCGTCTTGACGCGCCCCTGTGACAGGCTTATACAAAGGGCGTGGTTCGCTGTCGTTGACAGCCCAGCCCAGGTAGCTTGAACCTTCAAGGCTACGCCACGTTCGTGGTGGTTTACCCAAGTGCGATTAGCGTTCGGAAGCTCGCGCGGTTACCGCTTCAGCGGTGATGAATGCCCACTACCCCATGCCTGCGGATCACCACCGCAGACGCTCTTCTGCTGCACTGCTATTCCCCCAAGCACATCGTTCTGATCGTCATCGGCTTGCCGGTGGCGAGTCGTTCATTGCTTGCCTTCACCTTACCCACCCTGACGGGGGCTCACTTCCCCGTCAGGGACTGTGCGTCGCCGTTTTCCCTTGAAACAGGAGAACCATCATGGCCCACGCCAACCAATCCCAAGAAGCGATCACTTACTTCAATCTGCACACCGTCGGTATCGGTTACCTCAACCGTGTTCGTGAAGTACAAGTCCGCCGCGGCCAGCCATTCATGGCCTGCGATATTGCAGCCCTGCACGGTGCCACCAATGCGGTGGAGTACACCCGCTTCGACTGCAAAGTCGCTGGGGGTGAAGCTGAACGCTTGACTCGTCTCTATATGGACGCCGTCAAAGCCGAGAAAAAGGTCTTGCTGTCATTCCGTATCGGCGACCTGTGGATCGATCCTTTTCTCTACGAGAAAGGCGATAAACAAGGTCAACCAGGCGCCAGCCTGAAAGGTCGTTTGCTGTTCATCGACTGGGTCAAGGTCAACGGCACGTTCGCGTACAAAGCGCCCGCCAGGCAGGAAGCAACAGCACCTGCTGCGCAAGCGCCAAACAGTGAGCCATCCCCACCACCGGCTGATGCCGAAGCTGAGGAGACCGAAAACCCAACAGAGGCTCGGGTCGAACCTGAATCTCCACCCACTCCGCGCACGGCCCGCCGTGATGCCACCCGTACCGTTCAGTCCGACTGAACAGTCCACGATGTTCCTCATCAAGGCGCTCCCCTGAGCGCCTTTTCTTCAATTCGCACAGGAGAACCAACATGGAATCCTTCTGGCTTTGCGACGAGTGCCTGTTCGCTACTGCTTACGAGGACTACAGCACGTTATCGCTCTATTACACGACGGATGAAATTGAGAAACGCATCGCCGGCATCCATCGAGGACTGGTTCGGTTAATGCCCATCAGTGCCGACTTCGATCCCGAAACTGGCTGGGGAATAAAAGCTTTTTCCCCATTACCCTGCGACGGCTGTGGTTCGCCCCTACACGGTCAACGCCACCGATTCACGCGGCTGTAAACAGCGCGCCATCTGCTAACGCCCGCGACTCCACACCCACCTCGGGGACACCACTCCCCTCGGGCGTGTACCCCTGATTGTTCCCTTCGGAGGTACCACCATGAGCACCCAACTCACACTGATTGAGACCTCGGATTTCGAGGCTGATCGTATCGTCCAAGAAAACCAGGTGATCGACGAAGCACTGCATATTCTGGATCGTCGGCTGTTCGCCCGCGGCCCTAACCTGACGTCGCCTGACGCTGTGGCCTCATACCTAAAACTGCATCTTGTGCAACAAGAGCATGAAGTCTTCGGTGTGATATTTCTCGATGCCAAACACCGGGTGTTGGCGTTCGAAGTCCTCTTTCACGGCAGCATTGATGGCGCCAGCGTTTACCCCCGCCAAGTCGTTAAGCGTTCCCTAGCGCATAACGCCGCGGCCGCCATTTTTGTTCATAACCACCCCTCAGGTTGTACAGAACCCAGCCAGGCGGATCGCGTCTTGACCGCACGATTGAAAGAGGCCTTGGCCTTGATCGAAGTGCGCGTACTGGATCACTTCATCGTGGGTGAAGGTCGTCCGCTCTCCCTTGCCGAATATGGCTGGCTTTAACCCTCACAGGCGTCTTCGGGCGCGTTGTTCATGTTCATCCTGGAGCGCCCCCATGAACCCCACATTCCAAGCCCCAACCCTGCCGGCAGCCTCAAACCCATTTGCTCGCGGCTACGACAACCTTCATATCGAACGGCTACTACTGATCACCTACGAAGACGACTGCCCGCCTTGCTTTCGACCCGTGCACGACTCACAGGCCCATCTGCCCGACAATAAGCTGCAACTGTTCCCCTGCCTGTTCAACGACGATTTCGCCTTGATCAGCGAAGGCCAATCCATTCCGGAGGAGCTGGATGAACGCTGCCAGTCCACCGGGTTGGTGCGCCAAGTGATCTACGCCGTGATGGGCGAGATGTTCAACGAGCAGCATCACGTCGGCGATCTGTACTCCCTGGAAGAAGCCCAAGCCATGATCCATCACTTGCGCTTCGAAACGGGACACTACAGTTGAGCCTGGGAGATCAGTACCGCACACCTTTCTGAAGAAGCGATGTTCTACCTGGAAGGGTGGGTCAGTCACTCCGCTCCGAGGCAAACCGGCCTTTTGTTCGAGCTTTTCGCGTTGCCGGATTGCTGCGGCATCGGTTGCAAGCTGATCGGCACACCATGGACAGACGAGAACTTGCTGAACATTGAGGGCAAACGTTATTCAAGCTTGGGACAAGAGCAACTCCACGCCGGCACACCGGAAGCCCTGGTTACGGTGTTGTACCTGGCGGCGTTGGCGGATGTGCGATTGTTGATCTTCGACCCCGACGCCACCGTCTTGGATGGACTCGTCATTTTTGATGAGTAACAACGCGTTCTGCTTTAACACGACCCGCCTTGAATCAACTTTCTCACTGAATCGCTCCTTCACCTCATGTCAGGTTCTGCACTGAATCTGACATGAGGTTTTTTCCATGGAGCGTTTTTTCACCCCTGTCTGCCTGCTGGGTTTGTTGAGCGCCTGCACCGCGCAAATCCCCAACACAATGCCGACCACCCCGAAGATCGACAGCGGCTCCAATCGGGCCCAGCTCTCGAGGGGTACAGCCGAAGGAAGCCATCCGGCAGAACTTCGTTATGGCCGCTACACGCTGGTCAGCACCGAGCCCACCACGGAACAACGCGACCTTCTTGCCCAAATCATTGAAGTGAACATCCCGTCCAACCTGAGCCCTTCGGTGCAGGATGCGTTGCAGTACGTATTGCAGCGCTCGGGTTATTCGCTCTGCCCTGCTTCCGAGCCCGTGAAGGTACTTTTTACCCGGCCTCTGCCTGCAGCCCATTACCGGCTTGGTCCAATCCCTTTGCGCCGCGCGCTACAAGTGCTGGCTGGCCCCGCCTGGCAACTCACGACCGATGAAGTCAGCCGTTCGGTCTGCTTCGAACAGCATAAAACGGATGCCGGTGTTGCGCTGATCACACCCGTCTTGCCCCATCAATCGGAGGCTCGGCCATGAAAGCCTCAACGTTTCAAACCCTCATTGTTGGCTTACTTTGCCTGGCGGTCGCCGGGCTGAGCGGTGGTTTGTACAACCAGTATCAACGCGTGGCCGAACTACAGCGTACGAACACTCAGCACCTACAAACTCTGGACACCCTGCAACGTGATTCAAGCGCCCTCAAGGACGCCCAGGAGAAGCTGCAGTACGCGCTGAAAGACCTGAAGCAGATGGTCGATACCGGCGAGCAACAGGCCAATACCCTCGATCCGATGTTGGATCAGTGGGCGCAAGAAATACAGGAACTGCGCGACGGTCTGGTAGCCCGCGCCACCGTGGCAGACCTGACATCACTACGCGCACGCCTTGAGCACGTCGAGCAGCAGCTCCTGGAGCTCAAAACTCAGCCATCAACTCCACCACCGACGTCTTCCGCGACTAAGCCAAAAAAGACCGTTCGCCCCAAGCCCGCCCCGCTCTCGCCACCGTTCTCAGTGTTTGGGATCGAGTCCCGTGGTGGTGAGCGCTTTTTGGCAGTCGCACCTCATGACAGTCGCGCTCTCAGAGATGTCCGGCTGCTACATAGTGGTGAGCAGCTCGGAGCCTGGTACCTGAAAGTACTGGAGCCGAACTCAGCCATCTTCGCGGTGGCCGCTCAGCCAGACCAGACCGTGCAACTCCCTTGAGCAACAATCATGAACAGAGCGCTACTGCCCGCCGTCGTCTGTCTCGTTTCTCTACTGGCCACGGGCGCTTCGATGGGCAACCCCGTCACGACACAGTCACGGTTCCAGGACACCCAGTCTGCTCCCCTGAGGCGCTCTGACTCTGAACAGGCGGCGAGCTGGGGTCTGACGGAGCAGGAGTGGGCACGCTTCGAACAGATCCAAGCCGGTCCGCGTGGTTTCTGGAGCCCAAACCTCGACCCGCTGACCGCACTCGGGGTTGAGGCCCCGACCGACCAAGAGCGCCAGCGTTATGCCGAATTACAGGTAGCGCTGGAAGCCAAACGTGCCGAGCGCGAGTTGGCCTACCAAAACGCTTACACCGCGGCCTGGGCCAAGCTGTTTCCTGGGTTGTTGCCGATCCAGGGTATGGCATCCCCGCTCGCTGCCAGTTCCTCGCTCGTGCCACGCCAAGCCCTGTTTGTTGAGGACCACTGCCCAGCGTGCGCCGCCGAAGCGCAGCGTCTGCAAAGCAGTGAAACGGCGTTCGATATCTACCTGGTGGGCAGCCAAGGTGAGGATGAACGCGTCCGTAGCTGGGCTCGGCAAGCAGACATCAATCCGGCCAAGGTTCAACGCCGGCAGATCACCCTGAACCATGACCATGGTCGCTGGTTCAGCCTGGGTGCCCCGGGGCCATTGCCTGCCACATTTCAACAGGTGAATGGACAATGGCAACGCCTCGACTGAGTGCTATTGCGCTCCTGCTGACGGTGCTCGCCGCCCAGGCCGACGAACTTCCGCCTCCAGCCTACCAATTGGCGGCGCATGACGCCGACATCCCTTCTACGGTGCTGTTCGCGATTGCCCTGCAGGAGAGTGGTACCCGCGTCCGTGGTCGACTGCGGCCCTGGCCGTGGACCCTGAACATCGCCGGTAGCTCTTACCGCTTCGCCACTCGCCAGGCCGCCTGTCACGCCTTACTTCAGGCGCTCGCCCTGCATGACGCCAAGCGGGTCGATGTCGGTCTTGGACAAACCAACCTGGGTTACCACGGGCAACGTTTTTCCAGTCCCTGCGAAGCCCTTGACCCCTACCGAAATCTCGCCGTCACCGCCGCGCTGTTGCAGGAGCATCACGCCGCCACCGGTGATTGGGTGTTGGCCGCCGGGCGCTATCACCGCCCGGCGGGAGGAATGCTGGCTGCACGTTATCGCGCAGGCTTCTCCCGGCAACTTGAACGGCTGCTGGTCTCCTTCGAACAGGGTACACCGCCATGAAGCAAATACCCCATATCTGTTATTTCATCCTACTTTTGGCACCTGTCGCCCAGGCAAAACCACCCATAGTCGGGGATCCGGCTGGCGACTTCACCCTACCCCATTTTCAAGTTGCCAGGCCGCCCATAAACAACAAAACCCATCCTGATCGGGCCATGCATGCGGATCTGTCCACCTTTGCCGATGAAGCCTGGATACTGCCGATCCGCAGCTCTCACTTGAGCCCCGGCCGGATCACGTCTCGCACTCTGAGCATGCCGGGCTTGCGGCCGTTTTTCCTGGTCGGTGACGATCCCCAGTCGCTGACTTGGCTGCGTCAACGCGCTGCTGAACTGCAGGAAATGGACGCGGCGGGCCTCGCCGTCGAAGTAACCGATACCGAAGCTTTGGCCCGAATTCGAGCAGCCGCTCCGGACATCACCATCCTGCCGGTCAACGGCAACGACATCGCCACCCGCCTGCAGATTGAGCACTACCCCGTCTTGATCACCGCCACCTCATTGGAACAGTGAGTAAGGTCATGGCCGAGCATGCGATGGAGTCCAAGCTCCGCCCAGCGGTGGAGCTGTACACCGTAGCTATCTGCGTCGCCGCCGCGGTGTTGTGCGTGTACTCGCCCTGGGCTGTGGCCCTATCACCCGAGATCGGGCTGGTTGCTGCGCTAGCCTATATCCTGTTCGGCCTTATCCGCCTGCGACAAGCCTGGGAGGTGCTGCGCTATCGGCGCAATATCCGCCGGCTGCCCCGCTACGAACTGACCAGCCGGCAGATTCCGGTCAGCCGCAAGCGTTTGTTTATGGGCCGCGGCTTTCGCTGGACCCGCCTGCACACCCAGCGCTTGGTCGAGGCCCAGGATCCGGTTGTTGCTCACTATGTCGACCAACCGACGCGCTATCGTCTGGCACGCGGACTCGAACGCCGCCTGGAACATGCACCGTTTCCGCTCTCTACATTGGCCCGTGCCACCGCCTGGGACAGTGCCTTCAATCCGTTGCGCCCTCTGCCCCCAGTAGGTGGCACGCCGCTGTTGCATGGGGTCGAGCCTGACGAAACAGAAGTCAGTCTGCCGCTGGGCGAACGGGTCGGACACACCCTGGTGCTCGGCACTACCCGCGTCGGCAAGACGCGGCTCGCCGAGGTGTACATCACCCAGGACATACACCGCGTCGAACACGAGGTAGTGATTGTCTTCGATCCGAAGGGCGATGCCGACCTGCTCAAGCGCATGTACGTCGAAGCCAAACGCGCTGGTCGGGGAAAGGAGTTTTATGTTTTCCATCTAGGCTGGCCGGAGATCTCCGCTCGCTACAACGCAGTGGGACGTTTCGGTCGTATCTCGGAAGTGGCTTCACGCATCGCCGGGCAGCTTAGCGGTGAAGGTAACTCCGCGGCCTTTCGCGAGTTCGCCTGGCGTTTCGTCAACATCATCGCCCGCGCCCTGATCGAGTTGGGCCGACGCCCAGACTACCTGCAGATCCAGCGACATGTGGTCAATATCGACGCGCTGTTCATCGAATACGCCCAGCAGTTTTTTGCCAAGACCGACCCTAAGGCGTGGGAAGTGATCGTCCAGCTTGAAGGCAAGCTCACCGAGAAGAACATTCCCCGGCATATGGTGGGACGCGAAAAGCGCGTGGTGGCCATCGAACAATACCTGGCGGCCAAACGGGTATTTGATCCGGTAATGGACGGACTGCGTTCGGCGGTACGATATGACCGTACTTACTTCGACAAAATCGTTGCGTCGCTACTCCCGCTGCTGGAGAAACTCACCACCGGCAAGACGGCCCAGTTGCTTGCACCGAATTACACCGATCTGAATGACCCACGACCAATCTTCGATTGGATGCAGATCATCCGTAAGCGCGGCATCGTCTACGTCGGCCTGGATGCGCTGACCGACGCCGAGGTGGCCGCCGCTGTAGGTAACTCCATGTTCGCCGACTTGGTCTCGGTTGCCGGACACATCTACAAACACGGCATCGACCATGGCCTGCCCCAATCAGACAGCAGTGCCAACAAGCTCCCCATCAACCTCCACGCTGACGAGTTCAACGAGTTGATGGGTGATGAGTTCATTCCGCTGATCAACAAGGGTGGCGGCGCCGGTATCCAGGTAACCGCCTACACCCAGACCCTCAGCGATATCGAAGCTCGCATTGGTAATCGCGCCAAGGCCGGTCAGGTCATCGGCAACTTCAACACCCTGCAAATGCTGCGGGTGCGCGAAACCGCCACCGCTGAACTACTCACCCAGCAGTTGCCCAAGGTTAATGTGCTGACCAAGACCCTGGTGTCGGGTGCCACCGACACCTCCGATCCGGAAGCCAACACGGACTTCACCTCGTCCTCACAGGACCGTGTCAGCAGCACCAGTGTGCCGCTGATCGAGCCTGCTCACATCGTCAGTTTGCCCAAAGGGCAAATGTTCTCCTTCCAGGCCGGTGGCCAGCTCTGGAAAGTCCGCATGCCGTTGCCAAAACCCTCCAACGACGATGCCATGCCCAAAGACCTGCAGGAGCTTACCCAGCGAATGCGGGCCACCTATAACGAGCAGGCAGGACAATGGTGGAGCGCAAGCGGTGGCGGTCCAACAACAAACTTCGATCTGGATCAGGTGGGGTAGCCCGGCCCCGCCACAGGTTTCGATTCAGCAAACACGTATTCGGCAGGAGCCGTGCCCACATCAACTCCGCAGCGTGCAATGGAGTGAACGATGGCGACTTCCGCCCAGAACACGTCACCACAACCGATCCAGCGCCCGGGATTAATCGTCTCGGCGATTGGCTTGGTTTTACGCATCATCGGTTTGCTGATCGCCTCGTTGCTGTTTTCGATCCTCATCGAGTTCGCCGGTTTGCTGCTGTTCTGGGGCGATCAGGGTTGGCGGCACAGCCAAGCCATGTTGACGAACGAACTGGGCTGGCTGAGTGAGCACTTCAAATCTTCTCTCATCCTCCAACAACCCGGACAGACGATTATCCAGTGGCTGGATTTTCTCAATCAATGGTTGTTGGTCAAGACCGGTTTTGCGGATTTTGCCCGGCAGGCGCGGGTGTCGAGCCAGGGCAACGGCTTCTGGAGCTGGATCAACCAGCTCTACGTGAGCATTGAGGATTTCGTATTGGCCGCAGTGTATGTGACCTTTACCTTCGTGGTGCGCCTGACCATTCTGGTCCTGGCCGCCCCCCTGTTTCTGCTGGCCATGTTTACTGGTTTTGTCGATGGCTTGATGCGCCGCGACCTGCGCAAGTTCGGGGCAGGGCGCGAAAGCAGCTTTGTCTACCATCGTGCTAAACGAGCTGTGACACCAGTGCTGCTCGTGCCCTGGATCATTTACCTGTCCCTGCCCTTTTCGCTCAATCCACTCGTTATTTTTTTACCGTGCGCCGCAATGCTTGGGATAGCAACGGCAATCACCGCAGCAACATTCAAGAAATATCTTTAAAATTTGGCAGCCAACATTTTCTCAAAGCATTAGCTATGACTGGAGTTCGTACTCGCTTTTTTGCAGGCAGTGGCGATTGCACTCATGAAGTCCTTCAACTTAGGCCAAATCCATTCACCACGCTTCTGATGTTCAGAGAATGGTTTTGAAAACATAAAATAAACCATGTCTTTGATTTGGTGCTCCGTATGAGGGGTCCCAAACTCCACTCCCACGCTCTCGACGTATGATTGTCGATGCCTCAGGACGTCAGCGAGGGTATCGTCCAGCGTCTGCCCTACCAAAACATAACCGGATTTCTGCTGATACTGTCGGGAGCCATCACATACTTGCAACATATCGATATCTCCCAGGCCCAATAAAGCGCCCTTCTTATTGAAATTATTGAGATCAGCTAAAGCATCCGCCATTGGACCACTCCCAATCGGAAGTGCATCAGGGTTATGCTGTGATTGCCGGATGATTGCGCGTTCAATTCGACTAGCGAGTACAAATTTAACATACCAGGGATCAAAATATTTCAAGGGCAAGTCATCAGGTATTTCACGATACGCAATACCAAGAGGAATTTTCACACCAAAAGGCGCCTCTAAATCTTTCCTCCAACTCATCTCTTCTATTTCTTTAAAATACTGCGTAAGGTATATATCGTCAGCATGTACCGCCGCAAGAATTTTTACCAAGCCTTCAACCGACTTAAAGCCGACCCATGTCATGCGGAGACCTGTATCAGCGAAAAACAATTGAAGCTCTTCAAGTGCACCTAATGCTTCAGCAGAGGTAATATTTCCCCGACGCCCCATATGTTCATAAAGGGCTGCCGGAGTCACAGCCAAGTAGGTTTTTCGATCGCTCCAGCCTGTTACAAACCTAGTAAATGCGGTATATGATAACGCCTGCAAATCGCGATTCGGCTTAGACGCTCTATGTTTAAAAGACTGAATAATGCTGTTATCGAGAACCAAATGCATTGGCCCTTCTAGCTCGTAACTGATAGCGTATTTTCTTGCAAACGTCTCAGTTGATATAAAAAATTGGAAAATTTCTTCGTCAGTGCGGCCATGTAGACGCTCCGCGACCTCAACTATAACTTTTTCTTTAATTCCTTCCACTACTACCATCCTTAAAAACAACTGAATCAAAACCGATCGCACCCAGCTCGAATAATCTGCTGACGTTCCCTCTTCCCTCGGAGATCTTAATTCCAGACCAACGTCGGGACCACCACAATGTCCGTTTTTCCTATTCGTTTTCTCATGCTCACTCTGATCGCAGTTCACAGCGACAGCTTTGCAGCGGGCGAGCAGGAGCAGCAGCTCAGTCTACTCATCCGACAGCTCGATACTCTCGACACGTTGATGCAACAGGCCTCACGTTACGAAGCACCTGAATCAAATACACGTTATCGCTTTGACTACCCTCGCCTGACTCAGGATATCCAGCGCATTCGCCAAGGTGTGCAGGGCTATCTATCCCCTTCCCGCGCTCAACCTCGCGATCCCAGTGAACTGGTTGGCGAATACCGCCTCGACACGCCGTCCGCGGAGTCCTTGCCATGAGCATGACTGACGCTCAGATCGCAGCGTTCCAAAACGCCTCCGGCTTTTCGGCACAGAGCAGTTCGACGCTGTGGCTGTCCCTGGTTCTCGTCCTGGCGTTGCTTTGGTGTACCTGGGTGATGTGGACGGCTTACCGAGGGTGGTCGGCCGGCAGCGTGCGCTTCGGAGCGTTTGGCGGCAGCGCCGCACGAGTACTTCTCACCTTGCTGGTTTTGATGTTCTTCACCCTGTCCTAACCCAGGAAATCACCGCCATGTTCAAGTGTTTTGTACCCCTGAAAAACAATCTGCGTGATCGTGCCAGTCAGCGCCTGATCGGTCTGTTGCTGGTGCTCGGTCCGAGCCTGGCCTTTGCCCAATTACCTACCTTGGAAGCACCTTCGCGTGGTGAAGGCAGCGGGTTGATCGAGACGATAAAAAACTATGCCTACGACGGCGGCATCCTGCTCGGCCTGCTGATCGCCTTGCTCGCTTTTCTCGGTGTGGCTTGGCATTCCCTGACCGTCTATGCCGACGTGCAGAACCAGCGCAAGACTTGGAAAGACCTCGGCGCCGTAGTCGGCATCGGAGCCCTGCTGGTGGTGATCATCATCTGGTTCCTGACCAAGGCTGCCGCTATTCTGTGAGGTTGGCATGAACGACGCTATCGAACGCCTTGCCGACGGCACTTTGGTCTTTCTGCCAGAGCGACTCAATCGTGATCCCGCCGTATTGCGCGGTTTAACCAATGATGAGATGTGGGTAGCGCTCGGCACCGGCGCCGTCATTGGCCTGCTGCTGGGCGTTCCTCTGGCGATCGCCACCGCCTCCATTGCCGTGGCGCCGACCAGCATGATCGCAAGCATGGCGGTGGTGTTATTTGCCGGTGGCACACTACTGCGTCGGGTCAAACGGGCTCGCCCCGAGACCTGGTTGTACCGCAAGCTTGAATGGATACTCGCCAGCCGTTGGCGCCTGGGGCGCGGAAGTTTGATTCTCCACTCTGGCGCCTGGACGGTTCGCCGTTCGCGTCGACTGCGCCCTGCCCTGTCCCGGTGGCAACCATGAGTCGTTTTCGGAACAAGGTGGACGCCCAACAGGCCCATATCTTCAGCCTGCGTCTGGCGGTAATGATCCTTGCCCTGGTCTGTGCCGGGCTCTGGTACGGCTGGCGCTTGGCACCTACCGATCTGACCGTGCATGTACCACCGGATCTGCGCTCGGGCAGCACTCGCAAGTGGTGGGATATCCCCTCAGAGAATGTGTATGCCTTTGCCCTGTACATCTTTGGTCAGCTCAACCGCTGGCCCTCAGATGGAGAGCAGGACTATCGCCGCGCCATCTATGGCTTGCAGTCCTACCTGACACCCTCCTGCAAGGCCTTCCTCGATGACGACTACGAGTACCGCAAGGCCGCCGGCGAACTGCGCCAGCGGGTGCGTGGCGTCTACGAAATTCTGGGCCGAGGCTACAGCGAAGATCCGGAACTCCGAGTCAAGCAACTCGATCGCGACAGCTGGCTGGTCAAGCTCGACCTCAACGCCGATGAGTATTACGCCGCCGAACCGGTGAAACGGGTGGTGGTGCGTTATCCATTACGCGTGGTGCGTTTTGATCTGGACCCCGAACGCAATAAGTGGGGGCTGGCACTGGATTGTTATCAGGGCACTCCGCAAAAAATCTCCCTGCCTGGAGGTGAGCCATGAAGCGGATTTCTACCCTGGGACTCACCGTCTCACTGATGCTATGGGGAGCTGCAGCGCGGGCCGTCGAACTGATGCACTGGGAACGCCTCCCCCTCGCGGTCCCACTGGTGATCAATCAAGAGCGGGTGGTCTTTGTCGATGAGGATGTTCGAGTCGGTGTGCCCTCAACCCTGGCGAGAAAGCTGCGCGTGCAATCAACCGGCGGCACGCTGTACCTGCGCGCGTCGGAAGCCATTGCACCGACCCGACTGCAACTGCAATCGGTCGCGACGGGCGAGGTCATCCTGCTGGATATCGCGGCCACGCCTGGCGATCAACCGCTGGAGCCCGTGCGTATTATCAAGAATGCTCAGATGCAAGCTACCGAGGCTGAATCTAGCACCGTCCCTGTTCCAGAACGTACACCGATCCCGGTCGCTTTGACGCGCTACGCCGCGCAAAGCCTGTACGCGCCTCTGCGCACCGTGGAGTCCCTGCCCGGTGTACGCCGCGTCCCGCTCAAGCTGCGCACCGAACTGCCAACCCTGCTGCCGACCGAAAACGTGTCCAGCAGACCTATCGCCGCCTGGCGACTCGGTGATTACTGGGTGACGGCGGTGAAGTTGCGCAATCGTGGTTCAGAGACTCTGCAACTCGACCCGCGTCGGCTTCAAGCCAAGCTGTTTGCCGCGGCCTTCCAGCATGCTTTCCTCGGGCCTGTCGGCAGCGCTGAAGACACCACGATTGCCTACCTCGTCACCCGCGGTGCTGGCCTCGAACAAGCCGTGCTGCTCCCGCCCGTTGCGCGAGGTGCTGACGATGAAGGCTAACGCATTGCTCAAATGGCTGGTACCGGCTGCGCTGCTGGCCGTGGTGTTTGTCATCCTTAAAAGCTGGGTCGCGGGTAGTAGCACTCCCTCTCCAGAGCACCCAGTTGATCAGGGCAATATTCAGTTATCCGCCGAGCAAGCCAAGTCGCTCGGCATTGCTGGCGATACCCCACGCGACACGGTCGCCACCCTGGTCGGCCAGGTGAAGGCCATGCGCAGCGACATGCTCGGTTTGAAGAAACACAATGACTCATTGCAGACGGAAAACAACCGCCTGCGCGAGCGGGAAAACAGTGTCGATTCGCGTATCCAGACGGCGCTTGGCAGCGTAACCCAGCAGGTCGACGAAGGCCGACGCCAAGCCAACGAGGCCCGACTCAAAGCAGAACAAGACAGTCGTCAGGCTCGCGGTCTGCTGACGCAATTGCAGGACCAGTTGTCGGGGCTGACCGGCAAAGGCAAGGATATGCCGATCGGATTGGGGCTTGAGCCGGGCGATGGGGCTCAGCTCGAAGGGCAGCATTCTGCTAATGATGCGCTGCAGTGGATTGAACCCTCGGATGCTCCGTCCACCGACGCCCGAGGCAAAACCAAGACCTCCTCCGCACTGAGTCTGCCTACCGCTTTCAACTCTCTGGAAGGCTTGAAAGATAACGCGATTGATCGCAGCCAGAAACAGCTACGTGCAGTCACCAAGGGTGAGCGCGACCTGACGCGATCCGTTGACCGTACAGAAGGCGCGAAGCCGGTCTACACGATCCCCGAAAACGCCACGCTGATGGGCTCGGTCGCCATGACTGCGCTGATTGGCCGAGTCCCGGTGGACGGCACAGTGAATGATCCCTATCCCTTCAAGGTGCTGGTCGGTCCGGAGAACCTGACTGCCAACGGCATCGACCTGCCGGACGTCGCGGGGGCCGTGATGAGCGGCACAGCCTCCGGTGACTGGACCCTGTCTTGCGTACGCGGACAGGTCGAGTCGATCACCTTTGTGTTTACCGATGGCACCATCCGCACGGTGCCTCAGCCGAAGGCGGTAGCCAGCCGCAATGCCTCCACCTCCCAGAGCTCAAACACCGACAAGATCCGCGGCGGACTCGGTTACCTGTCCGATCCGTATGGCATTCCTTGCATTGCCGGCGAGCGCCGCTCGAATGCCCAGCAGTACCTCGGCAGCCAGAGCCTGATTACTGCGGCCGGCGCGGGTGTCGCTGCCTTGCTCGGGAATGAGCAAAACAACAGCAGCGTGATCAGTTCGGGCGGCAGTGCCTTCGGGGTCACCAGCAGCAGTGGCAATAGCGCACTGAATTCAATTCTCAGTGGCGGGGTCAGCGACATCCGCGAGTGGGTCAACAAACTGTATGGCGAAGCCTTTGCGGCCGTGTACGTGCCACCGGCAGCACAGGTCGCACTGCACCTCGACCATGAGATCACCATCGACTACGAGCCCAAGGGCCGGAGCGTTCGCCATGAAAAAGACCATGCTTCCCTGCCTGACCTGGATTAGCGTGCTCTGCTGGGTCCTGACGGGGTGTTCCACCGACAAGGACACGCTGATGCCCCATGGCGAGCAAACCATGCTGGACATCTGGAACGGCGCCGGTTCGCAAGGCACTCAGCAGCAACTGTTGGATGCTCGGCAGCAGTTACGCCGCCCGCTGGCTCAGGCAGATTTCTCCGCTTCTCTCCAAGAACCGTACACCCGCACAGCGGCGAACGAGATCCGCAACCTGTTCCCTCGCCTGCCCAATCCCGATCTGGTGCTGTACGTGTATCCGCATTTGAGTGGTACCGAGCAGGCACCGGTCCCGGGTTACTCGACCGTCTTTCCATTCTACCAACGTGTGCAGTACGCATTACCGGGTGAACGTCAGGAAGACTTGTAGTGCGTACCGGCGATTCGGGCAACCGCACCCCCGCGTGGAAAGCCTGGCGCAACCCATTACGCCCTCGCGCCACGTTGGCCGATGACGCCGCACTCTATGCGCACAACCCTAGCTTCACCGATCACCTGCCGTGGGTCGAGTACCTCGACACCGAGCAGTGTTTTCTGCTCGATGACAATCGCTCGGTGGGTGCGGTATTCGAGTTGCTGCCCATCGGCACTGAAGGCCGCGAACCCGATTGGTTGATGGCGGCCCGCGATACCCTTGAGGATGCCCTGCAGGATAGCTTTGACGAGCTGGATCAAGCGCCTTGGGTGGTGCAGTTTTTCTGCCAGGACGACAACGACTTCACCCCCTACCTGACCCGGTTCACCGACTATATCCAAGACAGAGCGCGAGGCACGGTCTTCACCGAGGCATATTTGGAGCTCAGCCGCCATCATCTGAAGGCCATAGCCAAGCCTGGCGGTCTGTTTGAGGATAAAGTGGTGACACGCCTGCCCTGGCGTGGCAATAACCGCCGGGTGCGCCTGGTGGTCTATCGCTGGCTTGAGTCTGCCGCGGAGGAGACAGGACCCACCCCGGTGCAATCCCTGCATCAGGCTTGCGAACGTATCTCTGCTTCGTTGCAGGCATGCGGGGTGCAAACGACGCGAGTCGATGGCCGAGGTCTTTATGCCTGGTTAGTGCCCTGGTTCAATCCTGCCCCCACGCTCACCGATGAAGCACCCGAGAATTTCTACCGCCGTGTGGCCTATCCGGAGTCGGGTGACGGTGAGTCGCTGGATCTGCCCTTCGATCATGACTTTGCCGAGCGGCTGTTCTTCAATGAACCGCATTCGGATGTGCAGCACGGACTCTGGTTTTTCGACGATCAACCCCACCGGGTGATGGTGGTGGACAAGCTGCGCCGGGCACCCTTGATTGGCCAACTCACTGGTGAAACCCGTAAGGGTGACGCGGTGAATGCCCTGTTCGACCAGTTGCCCGAAGGTACGGTGATGAGTCTGACCTTGGTGGTCAAACCGCAGGATGTACTTGAGGATCAGTTGAACCGCCTGGCGCGCAAAGCCATCGGTGAAAACCTGGCCTCGATCCAGACCCGCCAAGATGTTGAAGAGGCTCGTGCGATCATCGGCCGCCAGCATAAGCTGTACCGCGGCACGCTGGCATTCTACGTGCGCGGTCACGATGAGCAGCAATTGCACCAGCGCTCGGCCAGCCTTGCCAACGCGCTGCTGGGTGCGGGGCTGCAACCGGTACGCGAAGGCGATGAAGTCGCCGCCTGCAACAGTTACCTGCGTTGGTTACCGATGGCTTACAACCCGGCCCGCGATACGCGCAACTGGTACACGCGCCTGATGTTCGCCCAGCACCTGGCGAACCTCGTTCCAGTCTGGGGCCGCAGCACCGGCACCGGTCACCCGGGTATCACCCTGTTCAATCGTGGCGGCTCGTCGTTGAGCTTCGACCCATTGTCACGCCTGGACCGAGCCATGAATGGTCATCTGTTGTTGTTCGGCCCCACCGGCGCCGGCAAATCCGCCACACTGGTCACCCTGCTGATGCAGATCATGGCGGTGTACCGCCCTCGCCTATTTATCGTCGAGGCCGGCAACTCATTCGGCTTGCAGGGCGACTACTTCGCGACACAGGGCCTGTCGGTCAACAAGGTCCAGTTAAAACCTGGCGCCTCGGTCAGTCTTGCGCCCTTCGCCGATGCCTGGCGCCTGGTCGAGCAACCGGATCAGGTGGCAAATCTATCGACCGATGAGTGGGATGATGAATCCGTAGCGAGTCGCGAAGACCAGCGCGATATTCTCGGCGAACTGGAAATCACCGCCCGGCTGATGATCACTGGCGGCGAGGCCAAGGAGGAAGCGCGCCTAAGCAGGGCCGATCGCAGTCTGATTCGCGAGTGCATCCTGGATGCGGCACAGACCTGTGTCGCGTCGAGTCGTCAGGTGCTGACCCACGACGTACGCAACGCCTTGCTGCGCGTCGCCACCGATCCGCACTTGCCGGAAAAACGCCGCGAGCGCGCCCAGGAAATGGGTGAATCCATCGACCTGTTTTGCCAGGGTTTTGAGGGTGAACTGTTCGATCGCGAGGGCACGCCTTGGCCCGAGAGCGATGTGACCATTGTCGATCTGGCCACTTACGCTCGCGAAGGCTACGAGGCACAGATGTCGATCAGCTACATCAGTCTGATGAACACTGTGAACAACCTCGCCGAACGCGACCAGTACCTGGGGCGTCCGATCATTATGGTCACCGACGAAGGCCATATCGTCACCAAGAATCCATTGTTGGCACCGTTCGTGGTCAAGGGGACGAAGATGTGGCGCAAGCTCGGCGCTTGGTTCTGGCTGGCGACGCAAAACCTTGCCGACTTTCCCACTGCTGCGCAGACCATGCTCAACATGATCGAATGGTGGATTTGTTTGAACATGCCGCCCGCGGAGATTGAGGAAATCGCACGGTTCAAGAAGCTCACGCCGGCACAGAAAGCCTTATTGCTCTCCGCCAGTAAGGAGCCGGGCAAATACACCGAAGGAGTGGTGCTATCGAAAAAGCTCGAAACGCTCTTTCGAGCCGTACCTCCCAGTCTTTATCTCGCCTTGGCCATGACGGAGCCCGAGGAAAAAGCCGAGCGCTGGACATTGATGCAGGACAACGGCTGCTCGGAGTTGGAAGCGGCTTACCGGGTAGCTGAACGGATCGATAGAGCGCGTGGAATAGGCTCAATATAGGAAAGTCTATTCGGGCATCGAACTCCTGAAAGTGGGCCACAGGTTATTGTGATACTCCCCGAAGCCGCTGCTGAATCCTCAACAGGAATCCGGCTTCAAAAGCATCTTGGCAGTCACCAGCAGGAAAGGTCTTGCGCGCTTGTGCCAACTCCCACCACAGTGGAATCTCACCGGGCGTATCAAGCCAAGCCTGAGCGCATTGCACGCCACGTTCGATCATCGCGGCAAATTCGTTGCCCCAAGGTGTCAGAAGACTTGGGCAACCGTCCGCCGCAGGAATTGAAATGTAGTTTTCGTCCATACACACCCTAGATTTTTGATTCATCGTCAGACACTGAATCCAGCCTCGAAAATCTTAACGAGACCAAATGAATGCTCGATAACAGGCATGCACACCAAATGGCCTAGCTCAATGCAGATGCAGACTATATCCCGTGGATTGAGAGTCCCTCAAGGCGCAACTTGCGCGCATGACTCAAGACTACGAACAGCTTCGTCTGCATCTGGCGGAAAACATCCGCTTGATGCGGCGCGTGAAAAACCTTACCCAAGAGCAACTGGCGCTCATGGCCGAGGTGGATCGCACCTACGTCAGTCAAATCGAACGATGCACGGGTAATCCGTCGCTGTTGGTCCTGTGCAAACTCGCCAATATTTTCGAAATCACCGCAGATCAACTACTTACAGAACCAGACATCCTGCGCAGCTCCCTTCACGTCAAATAATAGTCTCACATCTCGCAAATCCGATACATCCACCTTCTTTTTTTCCACTGACAGTCTTTCGCCCATAACCGAACCTGCCCAGGCCATACACCGAGAGCCTGGATCATGCCTGCTGCCTGCTCGTCAATCACACCCCCAAAGCTCCGGCCCTTGGCGCTGAGCATCTTGTTGGCGTGCGGCCCAAGCGTGGCGCTGGATACCAGCAGCATCACATCCTCCGTGCTTTCCCCAAACTGCCTCGAATACAGGGTCGTCGGCATTTGTTTCTGGCTCCTCTGCACGCCTTTCGGCTGCACAGTCAAAACCTCGACCAAGGTTCGTCATTTCATTCCTGAACTGGTGGTCTCTAGCTATGCCACCACCGGCAATAACCCCTGGACCGAGATGGCCGCCCTCTCCTCTCCCATCAGCGGCGCGGAGGGTGGCGGCAACCTGATCACGCCGAACACCCGCCGCGACAACCTGCCGCGTTTCAAGAACGTCGATGGCATCGGCCACCCGGGGGGCTGGGCCACAACGCAACTGGCCTCTCAATCCGGCTATGCCTGCGTCAGCGGGGCAACCGCGTTCATGCCCTACTACCTGAGCACCTTGGACTCGCTGGCTTGGCGCCATGGCATCCCGGAAAGTCTTTACCCCGAGTCGCTCATGCCAGGGATCCGTGAAATTGGACGTCAGGCTTCCGGAAACATGTGGGGCAACGTCTATCCTCGGCAGGGTTTTCTGGTGCAGCCCGATGACTTCAAGGCGGCCGCGGTCATGGCGCAACGGGCCGGCGATGTCGTCACCCGTAACTGGCAACCGCATGTGTACTTACCACTCACGCCAGCCAAGCACGACGGTTACTGGCCGCCTGGCCCGATCATTGAGAACGACGCTTCGACCCACAAATGGCAATTGCTCTACCCCCAGGTTCAGCCGACGTGCGCCATCTTCCCCAGCGATCCAGTGCAGAGCGCGGATGGCGGCTACGCCTGGTCGCTGTGGCGTCCTTATAGCTGTTGCAAACGTGAAGGACAGACCTTTCTGTTCAGCATCGACTTCGAAGGAGGTGCGTCGTGAGTCGGTTTTTCACGCGACCATGGTTGGGTGTGATAAGTCTGTTGCTCTGCGGACTATTGGCCATTGCCATGCATGTCCACGCCGCCGAGGACCATTACCGTCTGGGCACCCAGGGCGAAGTGCTCGACGACCGGGTGATGTACACCATCGGTGGCGGCTCGGCGGTGGGCTCACCGAGCTCGCTCTACCGACCCAGCGGTCTCGGCACCGGCGTATCCTGGCGAGCGAACATGATGTGCGGAAACATGAGCCTCACCAATACCCTACAGAACCAGTTAAACGGCGTCACCGAAGGTTTCCAGCAGATCATGGGTAGCATCGTGCAGAACGCGACCCAAGCCGTGATGTCACTGCCGGCGTTGATCATCCAGCGCGCCAACCCCGGCCTCTATGAGTTGTTGAGCAACGGGGTGATGCAGGGCCGTATCGACTTCGATCGTTCCAAACTGACCTGCCAGGCCATGGCCGAGAAGATGGCGGACAAGGTCGGTCAAGCCGACTGGGGTGCGCTGGCCAAGAACCAAGAGATGCAGGGCAATCTCGAACAAACCGGCGGTGATGCGGTGGCCGCGGTGAAAAACACCGAGGCTCATAACGGCAACAATGGGGTGTCCTGGGTCGGCGGCTCGAAGGCTGGAGGTAATGGGCAGACACCTATCCATGTGACCTCTGACGTGGTCCGCGCAGGCTACAACCTGCTGCATAACCGTACGGTGGATGACAGTGCTTCGATCAGTAGCAACGACTGCCTGGGTGGGGCTATTTGCCAGACTTGGGCCTCGCCCCAAGAGGAATCCGAATGGGCCGTCCGCGTGTTGGGCGAGACCGAAGTCGCGACCTGCGACACCTGCGAAACCCTGCGTGCTACTGCTGGCAGCGGATTGACGCCGCTGATCCAGGAGGCCTACAGCGAACGCCTCAAGGCCCTGCAAGAGTTACTGTCTGGCTCACTGCCACCTACCCCTGACAATCTGGCTAAAGCCTCCAGCTCGATGCTACCGGTGACCCGTGGTGTGGTTGAGGCCCTGCGCGACGATCCCGATCAGGATCTATTGGCACGGCGCCTGAGCAGTGAGACTGCCTTGTCCAGCGTACTCGACAAGGCGCTCCTGCTACTGCGTACCCTATTGGCGGGCAGTCACGAACCGAACATCGCCTCCGCCGAACCGGCACAGACGGCCTTGATGAAAAACATCGACACCCTGGAGCGCGAAATACGCCTGCTGCAGACCGAACTGCAGGTCCGGCAGATGCTGGCCACCAATACCGCCAGCCTGGTGCTCGACCGGCACGCCGGTGGTGCCGATGCTTCGCGTACCGTCGAGCAAGGCGACCCTGAGCCGGGCCGACTCAATGATGCTGACGCTAGGCGCAAGTGAGCCATGAAACGCTCACCGCTATTCACTCTGCTTTCAGGTCTGGGGATTGCCGCGGTGACGATCCTGACTACCGCACTGGTCGCCTGGATCAGCCGAACTGCGCTGGGTAGTTTCGAGGTCTGGCAGCAGGCATTCGAATCCGCACGACCTTATCTGCAGTGGTGGCGCGCCCTGCTCTACGCCGCCCTCTTTGCGCTCTGGTGGGATCTGCTTCGGCGCTACCGACATCGACCACAGGATCGACTGCGCGTGAAACGCATCGGAACATTAGCGGTCGTGCTCTTTACCTGCGTCGAACTCACCCGACTGTGAGGTCACCACCATGCTCATGAGCACCAACAGCTACCTGGAGTTTTACCTCTCTCTGCTGGCCTGGATCATCAACAACGGCCTCTGGAGCGTCCTGTCCGACACCGGGCTATTCGCCGCGCCCTTTGGTGCAATCATCTTGCAGGAATGGTTATCTGCCCGTCAGCAAGGCGCGGATGAAGGCAACAAGGGACTGCTCTCGGTGCCGCGGATCGAGAACCGTTTATGGCTGGCCTACATCGTTGTGTTGTTCGGCTGCGCGCCCGTCTTTCCGCTGAGCCTCGCCTCGATGGCCTTCGATGATGCGGCGAGCCAGCGCTGCGGCGTTAGTGTGGCCAAGCCAGCAGAAACAGCCTGGGGAACCACCTTCAACACCATTGGCGAGCGATCTGCCAACGTACCGATCTGGTGGTTTCTGGTGCATGCTTTGAGCAAAGGCGTGACCGCCGCGGCTACCGCCTCCATCCCCTGCGCACCGGATATCCGGCAGATGCGCATGGAGATCGACAGTTCGCGCATCGACAGCCAGGTACTGCTGCAGGAAGTCGCCGACTTCACCCGCGATTGCTATAGCTATTCCCGTTCTCGGCTGTTCACCAACCGCCCGCAGTTGGACAAGGCACAAAGTCACGACGCCGCCTGGATCGGCTCTAGCTATTTTCTCGACACCCCCGGCTACTACGATACGGATCGCTCACGTACACCGCGAGTCAGTTGGCCGTATGACGAAAGCCGCGATGTTTCCTTGCCGCGGCTGGAGAATGGCGCGGGCTACCCCACCTGCAGGCAGTGGTGGAGCGATAGCGGTGTCGGGTTGCGCGAGCGCTTGATCCAGCAGGTCGATCCTTCGCTGCTGACTCAGCTGAAAGGTTGGTTGACTGGCCGCTCGAGCAACGAGATCGAGGATGCCACCCTGCGCGAGCTGGTCAGCCCGCGCCAGCAATCGATGTCCATGTCGCCCGGACAGGTGTACCAGGACTATGGCTCCAGTGCTCGCGGCGGGTCGATCAATCAGGGCCTCAATAACCTGGCCACTAACACCGGGCTGGCCCTCGGTTCCTTCAGCAACTTCCCGGCGTTGAATGCACTACGCGCCGCCCTGCCGATGGTGCAGGCTTTCCTGATCATGGGCGTCATCATCAGCTTGCCGTTAATTCTGTTGGTCAGTACCTACCAGTTGAAAACTGTCATGACCGTGACGTTCGCGCTGTTCACCTTACACATGCTGAGCTTCTGGTGGGAACTCGCCCGCTGGGTCGACTCCAGCATGCTCGATACGCTGTACAACCAGGTTTCGGCGTCCAATCAGATGCTGCTATCGCTACCCACATCCGGCTTCATGGATGGGACAGTTACGGCGCAGGTAATTGAGTATGTGATGGGGGCGATGTTCATCGTGCTGCCGATGCTGTTTCTAGGGGCCATGAGCTGGGCAGGATATTCAGTCGGCAACGGGATTCAAGGCATGTTGGCGAACGGTAGCAAAGCAGCAAGTGACTCAGCGAGCAAAGGTACGGATCAAATATTGGGTGCTGCTAAGCGCTCAATTAGATGACTTGCTGTCGCCTATATAATGCCCATTGTCGTCGAAGTCACCGATGTAGAGATCAGCACCTAGGTAGTCTGGCCCTGGATTTTTCTCTTGATGATCGGAACCAACAAAAGCCCTGAACCATAGCAAAGTGATGACCGCCAGCATCATCACAAAAAAAGTAACCAGCCAAACACTGACAAAGAATAAGCCCGCCAGCAGGGCCAGGTTGGCAACTAAAAAGCTCCCGCGAACGAGTGACCTACCCGCGGGCATTCCTGCTGCCACGGCACGCTCGGCCCTGCGAGACTCGAAAGCCTTCAGCCTGCGGTATCCACGTTTTATCGAAATGCCACAGATATACGCCCAGCGATTGGCACGTGAATTCTGAACAGGTTGCTGAGTTGACATGGCCTTGCCCTCTTCTGAGCGCCTTCATGATGGATGCTGTAGCAAAAGCCTACTCCTTCACGCTGTTTGCATCCGACCGCTTATCAGTTCGCGTAGAGCAGGAGTAGCACCTTGGAACTCAACAGGCAAACATCGCGAATCGTACTTTTAAAACCAGAACACGCGGTGTGTGACAACCAGATGTGTAGTGGTCAGAGCAGCCATAAGCAGTCATTCTAGAGACACTCCAGGGATCGACTACGAAACTCACTTTGCCCCCGCGCCTCATAACCTTATAGTCCTACTCTCTGCGAAAATAATGGACCTTGAAACCATGGACAAGGAAGCAAAGCAACAGGCGACCTCGACTGAGCTTACAGGTGGAGCGGGCTTTACCTACGAAGACACAGTCGTCGCCTACTATCTTGCCGCCCTCCTGAGGGAGGAGCGAGCTGCGGGTTTGAGCGGTGTCGTAAAAACAGTGGCTGTTCAGCAGGACGGGCACGGCCATCCCATGGATGACATCATCGTTGAGCTTATCGATGATGGTATTCAGCGAAGATTAAGTCTTCAGGCTAAACGTAAAGTTCAGATCAGCGCCGCGCAGAGCAACTCTGACTTTCGCGACATCCTATCGCGCGCTATCGCCACCAGGGCGTCCGACACCTTTAACGCTGATTTTGATGCCTATGGCTTTGTCGCTGAAATCGTCGCCATTGAGCCGTTCCGAACACTAGGCCGCCTAATTGACTGGGGCAAAAGCAGCCCTTCTGGAGAAGACTTCGCCCGACGCTTTGCCCCAGGCGGTGCTGCAGCAGCTGCGGAGCGCTCGCTTCGTGAAGAACTGGCCCCGCTAATCGGTGGCCAAACGCCCGATGACGAACGAAAGTTCTATTCGCAATTTGTGACACTCAATATCAATGGGTTGGCCGAAGGGGGAATCCTTCGAACGGAGGTTATCAGCCGCCTCCAGGAGCTTATTGCAGCTAACGAAAACGGTCAGGACGTTCTGCTGTTCGACCGTCTCTGCCGAATTGCGCGCGATGCTGCGGGAACGGCCCGTAAGTGGACGCGGCAAACGCTGCTGGCTGATCTTCGGGGTGTCGTACGACTCAAGGTAGCTCCGAACTATCGGCGTGATCTGGACCTCCTTCAGTCGTTCTGCTCAGCAGGGCTTGCCGACGTATCGGAAGAGATTGCCAGTTTTCGCGTTGAACGCCCCATTCTGGAAAAAAGCATCAGGGATCGTCTCGCCGAGTGCCGGCTCGTCAACCTAAGTGGCCTCCCGGGGTGCGGAAAGTCAGCGATGCTCAAGCGTATCGCCAGTGTTGATGCCGCAAATGGACCAATCCTGTTCCTGAAATCAGACCGACTTGCGGGAAATAGCTGGTTAACATTTATAACATCGCTCGGCATCCAGCACCGCGTGATTGAAGACCTCCTCGCCGAGATTGAAAGTGCTGGAACTCCAATCCTGTTCATCGACGGTATTGACCGTATTAGGCCTGATCAGAAAGGAATCATCACCGACGTCCTACGGGCGATCGAAGGCAACGAACAGCTGGCTAATTGGAAAGTTTTAGCAAGCTCGCGCGATCAGGGGCTTGAGGCTTATCGCGCTTGGTTCCCGACAAGCTTCTATCGTGAAACTGGCATCGGCGATGTTTCGATTGGCGCTTTTTCGGACGAGGAAGCCAAGGTTCTTGGGAAGGAAAAACCCAACTTGAGCCGGCTGCTATTCGGCCCTAAGGGTGTCAGAGAAATCGCCCGGCGTCCGTTTTTCGCGGCCGTGCTCGCGCAAAGCTTTCCTGACGACTCGGCAACACCTCATACCGAGGTAGATCTTATCTCGGCCTGGTGGAGTCGTGCTGGTCATGACGCGCCAGAGGAAGCAGTGCCGCAAAGGCAACGGGCGCTGCTGGATTTTGCCGAAAAAGGTGTGCGTAATCTCGGCAAAAACATTCTGGCCAGAACGCTAAAAGACTCCACCTTTGCGCAGGTCGCGGGGTTGAAGACTGATCTTGTTATCCGAAATCACGACGGGGGAGCATCATGGTCGTTTACGCACGACATTTTTTTTGAATGGGTTTTTTTCCGGCAACTCATTGAGTTTGGCGATGATTGGTCTAGCTGTCTAACCGACGCTGGCGAGCCGCCACTGCTCGGCCGCGTGGTTGGGCTCCTTGCGCAGAGCAGGCTCTCTTCACCGGGGAAATGGTCGGCGGGCTACCGGAATCTCGAAGGTCGGGCGCTCCGCCCGCAGTGGCGGCGCGAGTGGCTGACGGCCCCGCCCTTTGCGCCCGCCTTTGCGCAAGGGCACCCGGAGTTTCACGCACTTCTTGCTGATAACGATTACGTGCTCTTTGAGAAACTGCTCGTCTGGTTTCAAGCCCAGCACACGATCCCAAGCCCGACAATCCTTCAGAGCACAATGAACGGGGTGGTAGCCCTAGACCGCGTCGGCATAGCAGATCGGCTAGGATGGCCCTCCGACTTCAAAAGCTGGGGTCGACTCTTGGACTGGTTATTTCCCATAGCCCATAGCCTGCCCGCCCGCCTACTGCACAACATGCTTGAAGTCTTTGGCGTTTGGCAGAATGCGTGCATAGATATCAAAAATCCACGCTCGGCAATCATTATCGAAGTGTGCGCTGACTGGTTGATCGAACTGGAGGGAGTCGAGTATTCCAAAGAGATTCACTTAGCGCATGACCGATGGGATGCGCTTGGCAGAGAGGCGCGATCCAGCCTCGCGACCGATTTGCGAATGACCATCATGCGCTCTGCGCGATCTTACCCTGCACCTGCAATCGCACTTTTCGAACGTGCAGTGACGAACAAACGTATGCGCCGCGAAGCATACAGCGACCTAATGGCATATACGCCTACTATGGCCGATGTGGCTCCCGAGGCAGTGGTCGCCGTGGCAAAGGCAGAGCTGATGGAAGAGCTACCTCAGGATCGGTTAGAGCGTGAAGAACTCGAGCATCGGGAAAACGCCGAAAGGATAAAACACCTTCGCGCCATTCCTGAAGACGATCGGACGGTAAAACAGCAACGCGCGCTACAGCATGTGCATTTTCCGATTGGGCGCGACCGGATTGATCTCGACGACATTGGGATCAGCCGACATCATGACTACTACTCTCCGGAGTCCCCCATTCACGAACCGTTTGCCAGTCTCTTTGCCAAAAATCCCGAGGCGGCGCTCGGACTGGTACGCGATCTCTCCAACCATGCGACTAAAGGCTGGCATCAGGTTCAGCTCATCAACCGTAATCGAATGGGAACTCCTATTCCGGTAGTCCTCGAGTTTCCTTGGGGAAAACAGGAATTTTTGGGGGATTGGCATGTTTACAGTTGGTTCATGGGCCAGCTAGCGTCCTCCCCATTGGCGTGCTCTTTCCTTGCAATCAGCTATTGGTCCTTCAAGCAAGTTGAGGGTGGCCGGCCGGCGGACGAGGTCATCCGGGACATTGTCGAAGGGAATGAATGCTACGCCATTCTTGGGTTGGCGCTCGTCCTGGCGCTTGAGACCAACGATGTGTCTGAGACGACACTTCCCATCGTGACCTGTCAGCGTCTCTGGCACCACGATATCGCCCGAATCGCAAACGAGCCCATGCGAAATATAGACATTCTAGGTTTCGGGGACCTTTCGCGCCTTATTGGCGACAAGGCGAAAGCTAAGGAGTTTCTTGACTCGCGGCAAAGCCGTAGTCGCATGGTTCGCGAGCTCGCAATGCAGTTCGCGTTGAACAGTAACTCAAGCTTACGCAAGCGCTTTAAGGAAGAGCTAGCACTCTTCCCAGATTATTTACCTCACGAGGTTGAAGAAGCACGCTCCAATGCCGGTACTACCGCGTGGTTGAAAGAGCAGGCGGAGCGCTGGTCGGGTCTTGGCGATATTCAAAACTATCGCAAGCAGCAGACCCAAAATGACGGGCTCCTGATCTCCTATGAGCCACCGAAGCCGATGACGCTAGAACAAGAACGGCGCCTTGAGGAGAGTACAAACTCACTGCGGGAGTATGGCGTCATAGCATGGGCGAAGAAGTCGCTTGAAGCCAATGCAATTGCCGACGGAATGACGTTAGCCGATACGGTGGCCTTCGCCCAAGCCAGGGATAACGGCACCATTTTCACCGAGCGAACCAACTCAGGGGAGCAATCGACGCAGACGGTAATCTCTGCGGTTGCCGCAGTCGTCATTCGCTTCGACTCTCCTGCCGGAACAGACTTCGATTGGGCGTGGAAGGTGATGGGGCGTGTTGCGGACATGATAGAGCCGAAGGATACGTTTCACGGATCCAAGATACCGTGGCATCCCGCCAATCACCTTATCGTCGCCTTGGTGCATGACTGCCGTTCAAGCTCACCTCGCGATGATTCAGTACGGAGACTCTTCGAACTAACTGCCCACCCAATAGATGATGTGGCTCAGTTCGCGTTCAATGGGATCTTTGTGGGTTCGGACGATCATGTAAGGTGGAACGCTGCCCAACTCGCCATGGATCTATCGCTTCGCGATCACGATTATATTGTCGACCGGGTTGCACGAAAGCAAAGTCTCGCCCGCGCACTCAAAAGATTGGGCGGGACAGACAACGCGCCGCTTACATCTGTGCCACCAGCGTGGGTCAAGATGCCGGGAAGTCAGCGATACGGCCAGTCCAAAGACGATGCCAGATGGAATGATGCCAAGCCCTCATTTGACGCAACGTTTGCGGCAAAACTGTTCTCCCTCTTTCCTATTGAAGCGTGGTGTCAATCAAGCATCTACAAACCGATGGTCGCGATAGCCCTCAATGAGCTTGTGACCTGGACGTCAAAGCGACTTATGCCGTCCTGGCTTATAGACAAGCGCAGGCGGAGATCAGAGATTGGCGGGACCTCGCTGATTGAATGGAACAGTGTCCTAGGCGACTTGCTCGCCCGGGCCGCCCCCTTCTTCGAGACGGCGTTCGTGCGCAAAGAATTTCTGGCCCCCTTCCTGACGGAGGATGAGGAAGGCTTAGCCGTCCTCGCTAGGTTTGCAGACTGCACAGTGAGGCGGCAGGTCCTTGATGCTCCGGCAGTTCCGGCAAATACCTTCGATCTGTTAAACGATTGTGTTAAGCGCCTCATCTGCGACCGAACGTTTGATCCGAAAAGCTATCGCGCCGGTCAAGTGTACGGGCACGATATACCTAAACTGATCAAGGCGTTGCTCTTCGTAGCTGTCGAGAAGGAGGCTCCAGGCGCCGCCCGTTTCGCCAATGGTAACTGGTCGCAGATCGATATGGTTATGCCAATTGTGAGCCGACTAGTCGCAGCTGCAGGCTGGTCAGAATATGTTATGCAAAATTATTTGAAGCTCTGTGAACAGGCGGGCGATGCCTATCCTCTTGATGCATTTGCTGATCAGACCAACGCAATTTTTAGTGCGCTAGCAAATTCAAATGTCAGTTGGGTGGGAACCACATTGCCTGCTCGCACCGCAGCAAGGGTCCAACATCTTGCCAACGCTAACTTTCCACTTCGCGACGCTCAAGCGCAGAATCTACTCAAGATTCTCGATGCACTGATTGACCTTGGTGATCGCCGCAGCGCTGCCTTGGAACAGGCCGAGGCTTTTCGAGGGGTTCAATTGCTATGAAAAAAGAATACGAAATTCGGCCCATCGAGAGAAAGTGTTGAGTTGAAATTCCGACTGTCCGGTTCGAGTTGGTTCCGGTCGGTCGTAATCGGTTGCAAGCAAGCCGACACTGCCGGCGTGGCGTCGGCAGAAACCGCCCAAAACCGGCCGGTGGCGGCTCCTAGAAAAATCATCTCAGGCGCCCAGCATCTCATCTTAGAGATCTCAAGGAGAAACAGTATGACGGGGTGGGAGAGCTATGAGCTTGTTGCTCGGTATTTGCTGGAGAAATTCGCTTCTGAATTTGGCTTGAGTGCGGTAGAGGCCAAGCAGGCTGTGGAAGGCAGGAGCGGCACGAAGTGGGAGGTCGATGCCAAAGGCGTACTCGCCGACGGCGAGTCGTTCTTGATTGTTGAATGCAAGCGATGGGGGAGTCGAATTGACCAAGCGACAACTGCGTCCCTAGCTTACCAGATCACTGATACCGGAGCTTCAGGCGGTATTATAGTTTCGCCCTTGGGGTTACAGGATGGCGCTAAGAAGGTCGCGGCAGCAGAGCAAATTGTCGAAGTAACCCTCCACCCTGAGTCGTCATATACCGACTATTTTATCTCCTTCATGGAGAAAGGATTTGCTGGGATGCGCGTGGAATTGCCACAGATTGGTATAACGGAAGTACGAGCCAAGGTACGTCAGCGCATCGCGGTCAATGTCGGAATAGGGATAATGGGGTTTAGGTCAAAGATAACTTATTCCGACGACTGACTTACATCACCTTCTTGACGTAACACCCTCAGAGCCGATCATTTTCCGCCGGTGCCTGCTTGGTGCCGGCCATTGAACGACATCTCTCGACACCCTGTAACTGCCTACACCTGCTCAGGTCGATTGCAACTACGCACTTGACCGTTTATCAGACCATTGAGCCGAAAAAACCTCTCTGGAAGTCAGCAGACAGGACTCATGGAACGGTATCACTGAGGTGGTTGACCCGCATAAATTACTCGGCTAAATACAAGGCACGGATCGCTGTTATCGACAGCACCTGCCCAGGTAGCCAGAGCCTTCAAGGTTACGTCACTTCAGTGATGGTTTTCCCCAAAGTGCGATTAGCGTTCGGTAGCTCGCACGGTGACCGCTTCTGTGGTGATGAACGCCCGCTTCTCTCCTGAGTGCCTTTCAAGCCTTGCTCGTCAGAAAACTCCTCTCGTTTTTTTTCAACCCGCTGCGGGGAAGTTCTTTCCCGCACGGGACAGGTTTCTTCGCGCTCTCAACGGAGGCACACCATGTCCGACTCACTCACGCCCGAAGCACTGAACCCCCTTCAGTTGCCCATTGTGTTCACCCCTGCCGCCTGGCAAAACGCAGTACTGCTCGAGCGCTCAGATCACTCTGAGAGGCTGCAGATCGCTCGGCTGAGCAACGTATTACGCGCAACATTCAGAGCCCACCTGAACTATCCACACGAGCCCTATGTGCTGTTTGAGGTAGTCCACATCGCGCCAAGGGGCCATCCACACAATGACCAGTTGCTACAACTGAGCCTCAGCATACTCCACGAGCCGGACCAGCCCGGTGCATTGCTGATAGCTCTTGCAGGAGAACACCAACGCTAAACGCATACGACCGAACTCAGCCCCCAGATCCACACTCAGACGGTATGCAAGTCCTGCATCAATCCAACCCATCACCCACCGGGGAACCCTCCCCGACGGGCAAGGCGTTCCTCCGTTTTCTCTCGAGGAAAATGCCATGCGCGATATCTACCAAGACGTGACTGACAAGATCGTTACCGCTTTGGACCAAGGCGTTGCCCCCTGGATCAAACCCTGGTCCTCAAGTGGCTCAGCTTACATCGGTCATCAACCCTACCCCATCAACGCAATCACGCATCGTCCCTATTCGGGTATCAATTTACCGTTGCTCTGGGCCGAGGCCAGGTTGCAGGGGTTCACTCAAGATCGTTGGCTGACCTTCAACCAAGCCAAAAAAGCCGGTGGGCACATCCGTAAGGGTGAGCACAGTGCCCTAGCAGTGCTCTACAAGCCAATGGAGCGCGAGGAACAGACCGAGTCAGGCCAACCCGTACTCGATGAAAACGGTCAGCCCAAGGTCGCTCACTTTGGCATTCTCAGGACGCATTTTCTGTTCAACATCGAGCAAACAGAAGGGCTCGACACTTTCGATGAAATACTGATCGACACAGAACCGACTGATCCCTTCCAGGCCAACAGCGCTGCGGAAAATTTGCTGTTAAGTTCGGGTGCACACATCGTTCATCGGCCTGCCGACGAAGCCTTTTACCACCCAATCAGGGATCTCATCCAACTGCCGACAAAAGCGCAATTTCACGACGAAGGTGGGTACTACGCCACCGCACTTCACGAGCTGACGCACTGGACCGGACATCGCTCTCGGTTGCAACGCGAAGGCGTGACGTCATCCTGTCCATTCGGCTCGCCAGGCTACGCTTTTGAGGAGTTGATCGCCGAAATGGGCGCCGCTTTTTTATGTGCCTACACCGGTATACAGGGAGAGCTGCGGCACGAGGGCTACATCGACTTCTGGCTCGGCCTGCTCAAGGCTGACAAACGCGCGATCTTCCGCGCCAGTGGTCACGCCCGAAGCGCCTCGGAGTATGTACTCAACCTGGAGCAGCAACTGGGGCAAGTAGTCTTGGATGACTCGCTGTGCATGAACGATGGAGCTTAATCGTTACCTCACCGCTGCAATCGCTTCACAGGGCCCAACGCGAGTTGAGCCCTTTTTTCTGCGCCCAGAAAAAGCCCCATGCCGCGGGCCCCTCACGCAAAGTACAAGAGAGAGGCGCACACCCGCAGCATGCCGTTACGTATCCAGGTTCTGCGCCAAAAAATCCACCAGCTCGAGCGGACTTCGGCTGTCGATCACCTTGTAGATCAGATCGCGCTTACTGCGCGGCAACTTCTTGATCACGCTCTTCGCCGAGGCCCTGACGGCTTCGTCGGTCCCATGGATACGTGCTGCGAGCAGCAGCACGAGCGTGGCGTCAGTGAGGTTCATGGCAAGACCCAAAAAATATGCACCGCAGTGTACCGACTCTTTTCTTTTCCGTACCAGCCCCCCAACAAAACGAAGTGTAGCAGTATCGATAATCCGATTGCCGCACAAAGGGACACGAGCCAAAAGGACGGGTAAGGGTTGGAAGGGAATGGGGACTCAAGGGTAAGAGCTCTATCCGAAAAGGCTAAAAGGCCACTGACCCAGCCACGTCCCGGAGGTCACGATGCTCAGTCTGTTTCGCCACAAAAAGCGGAAGCCCCCTCCGCCACTGACCGTGAGCGTCGCTGAAGGTTACCTGCCCATCGAGTCGGCCCACAGCTTGTTAGCAGCGGAGCATCGCCGCCAGTTGCTCGATCGCATCTGGCAGTACACCGCCCTCTCTCACGCACAGTTCATCCAGCTCGATTTAAATC
>NZ_JBIUVW010000008.1:178368-187593 GCF_044743155.1 Pseudomonas sp. NPDC087697
CCAGCAACTCCCGGCCAGCGAGACGCACCACCATGCGTATCTCGGCGGCATGCTCGACCATGGACTGGAACTGGTCGCTTGCAGTTTAAAACTGCGTCAGTCGTATCTGCTTCCCACCGGCGCCGCGCCCGAAGACCAAGCCGCCCAGACCGATGCCTGGTCGGCGGGTATTGCTTATTGCGCCCTGCTGCATGACATCGGGAAGATCGTCGTGGACCTGCAGGTCGAACGCCAGGATGGCCGTCTTTGGCATCCTTGGCACGGTCCCCTGGATCAGTCCTACCGTTTTCGCTATGTCAAAGGTCGCGACTACCACCTGCACGGTGCCGCCGCCGGCTTGCTCTACACCCAAATTCTCGACCGACCTATCTTGGATTGGCTCAGTGGATTTCCATCGCTGTGGGCCAGCCTGCTGTATGTCCTGGCTGGCCAGTACGAACGTGCAGGTGTACTCGGCGAGTTAGTGATTCAAGCAGACCGCGTCTCCACCGCGCAGAACATCGGTGGCAACCCGAGCAAGGCGCTGCAAGCGCCGATTCATTCGTTGCAACACCACCTGATCAACGGACTACGTCACCTGGTTCAACACGAGCTGAAACTCAACCAGCCGGGTGCCGCGGGTTGGTTGACTCAAGACGCACTCTGGCTCGTCAGCAAGACGGTTACGGACAAGCTGCGAGCCTATCTACTGTCGCAAGCGATTGAGGGCATTCCCTCATCCAACATCGCTGTGTTCGACGAACTCCAGTCGCATAGGCTGGTCGAGTCTACACCGGAAGGCAAAGCCATCTGGACCGCGCTCATCGCACAGGGAAACTGGCAGCAGAGCTTTACGTTTCTGCGCCTTCAACCGGCGTTGATCTGGGGGAACGAAGACCGGCCTAAGGCGTTCAGCGGAACGGTGAGCGTTGCAGTCGATGACCACTCGACTGACGCTTCGGCATCACCACCACCGCCCAAGGCAGTCAGTACGGGATCGACTCCAAAACCACCGCAACCAGAACCACTGGCAATGGAGGATGCCGACTACCTCGGAACACTGCTGGGTATGTTCGAACCGGTAGAACCCGAAATCAATGAGGCACCGCCAGAGCCCTCTATCGAAAGCTCAGGTCCCCCGAAGGAGAACCCGGGTCAGGTTTTCCTGGACTGGGTCAAGGAAGGCATCCTCAGCCACCATCTGATCATCAACGACAGCAAGGCCAAGGTGCACACAGTGAGCGGTTCGGTATTTCTGGTCACACCGGGCCTGTTCCAACGCTACGCTCAAGAGTTCCCTGGTATTTCACAGGGGGCCAATCAAGAAACTGAAGAGTGGCGTTGGGTGCAGAAGCAGTTCGAGAAATTGAAGATCCATAGGAAGCGTGACGACGGTCTGAACATCTGGGCCTGCCAAGTGCGAGGTCCCAGGAAGAAAACCATCTTAAAGGGGTATCTGATTGAGGAATCGAAGCTGCTTTTCGAATCGATCCCCCCCGACAATCCTTTTCTTAAAATCGCAGAACCTTAAATTTCCGTAACTGTAAGCCCCAGCTCGGCGAGCAATTCAGCCAATGAAAGGGTTTACCTGAAATGGTGCATCCATAGGCTAACTCGCACTCCTTACCTCTCGTCTGGAAAAGCCTTCGACGGGCTACGGATTGGCTCATTAGTTCGACCACTCCATTGGTTATTTCTGGCCTGCTGCAAGTCATGAATGACTCCTTCTCTCGCGTTACGGCCCAGTTGGGGTGCTGCGTGGCCGACGCCTGTGCTGGCACAGCGTCACAAGGCCGCGAAGGGTGGCCGAAAGACGTAGGAGACATGAAATGAAACTGATAACGATCTTTGAACTGGCCACAAAATCTGAAAGCGAACTACGCGTGCTGTACCGGGAGGTCTTCAATGTCGCAGCACGCGGTGACCGGGAAAGCCTGGAGCATCAGGATGCCCTGGCCTCGCTGGAAAATATCCACTGCGTGATGATCTCAAGAGCGTTGCGCCCTTGAGTCTTCATACGGAGCGGGCATGAACGCCCGCTCCGTACCGCCAATCAGGCCTTGCAGCCCGTGAAGCAATTACTGGATGTTTTGTTTACGCCAGTTATCTACCGCAATCGAAAGTCGCTTGTCTTTGACCGGCTTTTGCCATTCATCCCAGAAATTGACCGTGCCGCTATTCGGTTTGTTTATGGGCTCATCGATCCTGATTCTGCTTGGCAGCAAGCTCGCATCGCCAACAACCAAGGCCTCGCCTGTATCGAGGGTCGGCAGGATGTCGCTGAACCCACCGAGGCTATCGGGAAGAAGTCTCTTGATAACGCCCTGATCCTCGGCGTTGGTCAGCCGCATGGATACGAAGTTGCTGCATTGGCTGAGCATCGTCTTATTCACTTCGGACGGACGCTGGCTTATCACGACAAGGCTGACACCGTACTTACGGCCTTCCTTGGCGATGCGCTCGAAAATATCCAGGGAAATATCGTCAGCTGATTCCGCCATGCTTCGTTGGGGCATGTAAAGGTGGGCTTCATCACAGAGAAGCGCAATAGGATGACGCAGCTCGGATGGCGTCCACTGTTGGACAGAGAATGTGACCCGCGCGACAAGAGAAACGATCAGCGGGAGAACGTCTGATGGAACCTCGGAAAAGTTGATGATCTTGATACCAGCTTTGCCATTTTCCCCAGAGCTGCCGAGCACGGCAGTGGTGAACTTTTCAAGCCAGGAAAAATCCAGAACGTCTCCACCACCATTGAACATAAAACCAAGGCGTCTATCGGAAATTTTATTCTCAAGCCGTGAAATCATCCGGGCGAGCTTTCCAAAAAAATCACCCTGTTTTTCTTTACCGGCAGCAGCCCCCGGTACCATCTCCACGTTGATGTCGTTCAGCCTGCCCATCAGGACATTCAGATCGAATGGAACCGGGCTATCTACGGTGAAGTGCTTCAGAATTTCCTGCTGGTCGCCATCCTCCAGATACTTTCTTTTGGCCTGGTTGATCTCACGCGCCATAATCATGGCCTGGTTGGGCGCATTCTGGTCACTCCGGTCAACAAACATTGCCACGAGTGCTTCATACGAAAGCAGCCAGTAAGGCAGGTAAAGCACACCGTCATCAATGGTGCGTTTAGCCTCAACATCTGCGGGACCGGCCACTTTGAAGTGCTGAATACCTTGGCCCACCAACGGCGAGTATTCACCATGAAGATCAAAAACAATGGCGTTAGCCGTAGAGAGCCCTGCCATCTGCTCAATGATCTTGGCTGTCGTCCAGGATTTACCTGATCCGGTGCTACCGCCGATGAAGGCGTGGCGCTGGAAAAACTTATTACCGTTGAGGTAGGCAACGGCATGTTCGTCCAGTGTGTATTTGCCCAGCGTCAGGGCATTCCCATCGGCTGAGACGCTGGAGAGCGTACGCATAAAGTTGGTAAGGTTTTCGCCCTCTAGCGAAAAGCAATTCGCGTCGATTTCCGGAACGCTTTCCAGGGTGCGGCGAAAGACGTTTTCTTTGCCGCCGTCACGATCCAGCATGGTGCCAATCAGGGCGATTTTGCACAGGTTCAGTTCTGAAGTCTGGTCGCTGATGCCATCGCCTGTGATGTCCTCGATGCCGCGCTTGCGGGTCACCTGGGTGATGAGGCCGATGAGATGCTGTCCGGGCCTGCTGCTTTGGAGCACGGCCAGGTGGTTGACTTGCAACCTCTTGAGTTGGTCGACATTTTCCACGTCCACAATAACGTTTGTCGTGTCGACGGAGGCAACCTTCCCAAGCGCGGCTTCATCCTTAAAGTTAAAAATCGGCATCTCTTCTCCCTACATGATGAGTGACAGGTAACCCTCAAGACTCCAGATGTTTTTTTCAACGGTCAATGGAGCCTTATCCAAAGAGGAGTAGACGATGGACTGCTCGTCGGTTGCTCCCCGTTCTATTGCCAGGTAATTCTGCGCCTTGCCGTCAAGGATTAGCTTCCTGGCCGCGTCTGAAAGCGCATAGGTAATAATCGTGACAGGGGTATTTTGACGCCGGCATCTCGCCATAAGTTTCGGCTGAATATGCTCGTCATTGAAGCCGTAGCCAATGCACAGGTAAGAGTTCGCCGCCGTAATGGCTTGGTCAGCATTGTTGATGATTGAGCGGTATGGCTCTAAATGCGTCGTTTGATATTTCTGAGTTCCCGGCGTTACGATTTCCGGCTTGTAATTGACAGGTATCCCTTGAATATTTGAAAGGGCCACGATGTCTTCGAGCGGCGATTTAAACCAATCCAGCGAGCCGTGAACCTTCCAGATATTGACCCTGCGGGCAGAATTCATCTCATTCGGCGCGGCCAGTTGCCGGAAAAAACCGTGCGTGAAGCCCGTGTAATGATGAATCCGCTCCTGATCGCAGGCATATTCGGCGAGCCTGTCGTAATTCGTAGTAACGATATTTAGTTTGGTGAGGCTGCTTTTGAACATGTGGCGCAGCAGTCGGCTCAGCGGGAACATCGCCTGGTTCTGAAGGCTTTCGTTGAAAATGTGAATGTCTTCAGCGTTGATGAGCGACCAGGTTGCTTTGATAATTCTGGAAGTTAGCTCGTCAGTAACAGCCACCTGGTGCAGCGCCGACTCCAGATCAACGCCAGCATCTAAGACCTGGCAGAATTTCTCCCAGGCTTCTATCTCGCCAGCGGATAAACCTGAAATGTCGGTATTTGCGACAAGGTGCTTCGCAAGCGCCCACATGCCAGACATGCCATGGGCCGCCGATGCGCCGCTGCCCAGGATGATGAGAGGAGCCTTGCTGTAATAGTCCTGCGCTTGTTTTTGAAAATTCAGGTCTGACAAAATTTCATCCTTGCCGTTTGTGTCGATCCGAAAAAACTACGCCTGGCGGCCTATCAGCCTACAAGGCTCAATACCCTTGGGATCACCGTACACAATCCTGAAGTCAATTTGGATTGAGGTCGGTGTTCAACATTACTCCATCTGCGCCGCCACGGTGGCGACATGTCCTGCCAGGCTGGTCACAAAGGTTTTGAAGCTGGTTAAATCCGAAAGAGATGCATGCTCTCCTGAGCCGACAGCATCACGCGGCGAGGCGATCAGCGAAGCCGCGGAGTAGAGCTGCTCCTGCATGAGCCGCTGGCACAGAATGTCGTATCGGTTCAGATAGGACGCCCCATTAAACTCTTTGAACGTCGGGAAGTGAGGCGACTTGTCACGAACGGGGGTACGCGAGCCTTTGGCATCTTCGACCACCATCAGCCAGCCTATGAAAGGTCTGGGTTGCTTGCCGAACGCGCCTTCACGGTAAGCTGTCCACAGGCAGTGTGCTGTGCCGATGGCCTCTTCCGTTCTGTTATTGAAATTATTACCGAAGGACGGCCCGACCTGGCTCTTGAGCTCAACGGCGGCAACCAGCTGCCCCTTGTGCATAACGACCACATCCCACAGCTTTGTGGGTCTGAAGTAGCCCGGAAGGGTCAGTACGGACTTTGCTTGATGGATCTGTGCGTGGGCCAGGCCATTTTTTCTAACGATCTCCGTAATGAGATCGGTGAAACCGTCCATGTTTTTTCCGCCAGTTACGCCTGCGCGTTCACCTTGATCCGCTTTGCCGGATTCCATTTGCTTTGTCTTGGCGTCTTCACGGCTTTGCCAGAAGGCTTTTACAGCTTCGGGCGTCTTGCTCTCGTAATCAACAAGGTCTAGCGGCACAGTTATTCTCCATTTCCACCAAGGGCAGCGCACTCCTCGGTAGTGAGTCCATATAGTTTAAAAACAGCGCGGTTACAGGCCGAGATATCGTGCTTCTCGGCGGCTTCGGAAAGCTCTTTCCTCAAGGCTTCAGAAACGTCCTTCCAGAGCGGAACCCTGATACGACGGAGATACTGCGCCTGGAAGCGCAAATATCCGCCACGCATTTTGGTCGAGTAGACAGATACAAAAAGTCTCGCTATACCGGAAAGCAGCACCGCCTGAAGGGACTTGAGGTCCCAGTCGTCTGAAAGGATAAAGTACAAATTGTGATGAGGGTACAAAGTGCCATCATCATAGACGATATGGGCATCGCCCTTGATATCCGGGATCAGCAGCTTCGGCTTTTTCGCAAGCGAAGGCGTAATCCGGTCAATCGTGCGATACCAGTTGGACGGCTGGCTTTTGGCGCAGTGCCGGTTGGTGATGACTTCCTTGTGGGTTTCCAGGTAACGCCGCAAGCGCGGGTATTTTTCGAGGTCAACCAGTCCCCCTTCGTCCATGAAGGGGTTAATGACACCGTAACCGCGCCACGCAATGTGCCCGCTGACAATGTCGCGCGTCATCGCGAGCGGCAGCTTGCGGTCAGGCTCGACATCAAGCGTATCGAAGGGCGCGATATAAACTTTGTCCGCGCCGGTAGCCACGCCGATGCCGACTTTGCACCCCGCCTCTTCGATGGTCGGGAACGCAGATTCAAGACGGCGAACCAGATTCAGCTGATCCGAAGACTCCAGAATCCAGGGCTCATCACCCGCAGTGACACAGGCGATTTCTCGTATGGAATCCTCACCTGAGGGCAAGGTCTTCTCGGCAATGAGATCGGAAAGCTTTTTCAGGTGCGGACGGTCCAGCGCGGGGCTGTGCACGATGCGTGTCGGTCCGGATTTTTGCCGGGAGATGAGAGTAATTGCCGGATAGGCAATCACATCGGTATGGAACGCCTGCGTGTCGGTCATATCGATATAGGCTTTCAGGTGAAAGCCTCCGGCAACCATATGGCGCAGCGGTCCGCCATAACGGTTTTTCATCCAGCGGTCCGCGCAGATGAAGCCCAGGTTGCCGCCCTTCGTGAGGTGGCTAAGGGACCGCTCGATAAAGGGAATGTAGAGGTCCGCCCGGTCATAGATCGTTTTGTACCGGGACCTGTATTCGGCCATCAGCACGTCGGGGATCAGCTCCTGTCGGACATAAGGTGGATTGCCCACGACAAAGTCGAATTGCACGGCAATCTCGGCCAGCAGGAAATCGCCCTGTATCAGCCAGCAGTCAGCGAGTGCCAGGGCGTCCTGAGCGGGGATACCGAAATCCTGCAGCGTCTGGATAACCAGTGCCCTGGTCTGGTTGAAGGTTTCGTGGTGCAGCTCAACAGCACGAATGCACGCAGCCAACGAGCCGGGCGCATCGCCCCTGCTATCGCTGGATTGCCAGGCTTGCAGCAGGCGCTCGATAGCCGGAATCAGAAAGTCGCCGCCGCCAAAGGACGGTTCAAGCAGGCGCAGGCGGTGCAGTGGCTGGTCGCTGCTGTAACCGCTAAGGTTTAGGATGAAGTCGACAACCTCTCTACGGGTAAAAACAGCTCCTCGTGCTTCCACACCGCCCGTGGTCGCCAGTTCATGGACGGCTGCCGTAACAGGGCAGAGGTCGGGGAGTGAGAGCTGATGGAGATTGAGAGATGTTGTCATGGGGCCTTAAAAGGATCGGGGTTAAATATGAGCGTTCGGTTGTACGTTCAGGGACCGTACTTTAATGGCGGCGGTGCGTTTCCTGGCTTCGGCCAGGTCGAATATTAATTGGCGCTGGAGCCACGTTTCGGCGCCGCCGCCAAACACCAGGTCAAGCCGGATGGCCATCTCGGGAGAAATCCCGGATTTACCTGTTAATAAATTGGAGAGCGCCTGTCGGCTGACCCCCAGGATTTCAGCCCCGGCGGTCACGGACAGGCCGCTGCGCTCAAGGCACTCTTGCCGCACCAGCATGCCGGGATGTTGCTCGTTGACGGACATCGCGAATCCTCCCCGCCCCCATCATCTGGAGTGGAATGGTCAAGCGTCAAGCGACACTTGTCAATCACGGTCTATGCGCTTGATGCGCTGTGTATCGATCATCGGATTTTCTATGGCGATCTTGTCGTCATCGACGGAGTTTTGGCCACAAGCTCGCCACAAGTCCAAAACGACTGCGGCGGGTAATGGCGGATTTCTGCGAATTTTCACGAGTGGCATTTTGTGGCAAAAACGGCGGGAAGCGCCCTTTTTCTCGCTCTTATTCTTAGCTAACTTATTGACTTAATTGCTGGAGCGGGTGAAGGAAATCGAACCCCCATAGCCAGCTTGGAAGGCTATTTTTTGTTCATACTTTTCAAATAGATATGACTACTTAGCCACAGTCCTGCCACAAGCTTTTCCTAGGTGCTCGATAATTCACCAACGAGGGCACGGGTTAAGGCGGCGCGAGCATCATCCATTGGGCGACAGAGAGCATTGCAGTGCACAGTCACGCTCCTATGTAGACGACTCATGCCTAGACGCATCCGATAACGCCACCGCTGCTGGCCGAATACCTCAAGACCGAAGCATCTGCCCACCCACGATCAGGTCACACATGCAGTGCTGGAACGGGTTGTGCCGATCGAATGCTGGCTACGCCTCGGGCGAGGAAGTAACTGGACGGGCAGCCTGCTGCATCGTCGACGTCATATTGGATGGCACAAAGCTACAACAAGCTTCAGCTTAATGACTCCCTAAAATGAAAAGAAATATCGCACAGGATGGGCGCCCAAAGCGGCACGAGAAAGGCCGAAAAGCGGCGTGAACCCACCGCTATCGAGATCCAAAATATCTGTGGGAGTAAATGTGGGAGTAATTTTCCAGGCATGAAAAAGCCCAACCTTTTCAGATTGGGCTAAGTCATTGAAAAATATGGTCGGGACGGAGTGATTCGAACACTCGACCCCTAGCACCCCATGCTAGTGCGCTACCGGACTGCGCTACGCCCCGACTAGGCGTGAAACCTGTTCCTCATCTCGAGGAACGCTCAAGAATATATCGCAAGCTTTTGAAAACTGGAAGTATTTAAAAGCAGGAATTTATTTCTTGAGTACCACCAGAACATCCTCCAGCTCGGCAATCATCTGGCGGATCATTTGCTTGTATTGGGTGGTGTCGTCTTTGGCTTCATCGCCGGAAAGGCGCAAGCGCGCTCCGCCGATGGTGAACCCCTGGTCGTACAGCAACGCGCGGATCTGCCGGATCATCAGCACATCCTGGCGCTGATAGTACCGGCGGTTTCCGCGGCGCTTGACGGGGTTGAGTTGAGGAAACTCCTGCTCCCAGTAGCGCAGCACGTGCGGTTTTACCGCACAAAGCTCGCTGACTTCACCAATGGTAAAGTAGCGTTTGCCTGGGATGACGGGGAGCTCGTCGTTATGACTTGGTTCCAGCATAAGCCTCAACTCGGGCCTTCAACTTCTGCCCTGGACGAAAGGGGACCACACGGC
>NZ_JBIUVW010000009.1:0-44144 GCF_044743155.1 Pseudomonas sp. NPDC087697
AGACGTAACAACCCGATATCCCATGATGCTTCCTTAAATCGACGCTCCTACATCATGGTCCAAAAATATTCGACCACAACACGGCAGCTCCTACGGTAAAAGCAAATACCGCGTAGGAGCTGCCGGAGGCTGCGATCTTTTCAATCGGGCATCAATAGCCCCGCGCGAAATCCACTTCTCCGCGCAACGTTTCGCCCGCCTGATACGCCCGCAGATTCTCGAGAAACAACTGCACCATCATCGACGGTGAGGTGGGTGCCGAGCTGTGGCCGGTCAGCAGCAAGCCCCAGGCGGTCCAGAACGGATGACGCTGCGGCAACGGTTCCTGACGGCAGACGTCAATCACCGCACCCGCCAGATGCCCTTCCTTCAAGGCCTCCACCAGGTCCGCATCGACCACGGCCACGCCGCGTCCGACGTTGATGAACAAGCCAGTCGACTTGAACTGCTTGAACAGCGCGGCGTTGTACAGATCGTGAGTGTTTGGCGTATTCGGCAGCAGGTTGACCACGTAATCGACCTCACCAACCAAGCGGCCCAAGTCTTCCAGCCCCGCGACTTCAATAAACGGCGCCTGCTCACGCGGCTCGCTGGCGATGCCGTACAACTTGACGCCGAAAGGCACCAGGAACTGCGCCACGCTCTGGCCGATGTCGCCGGCACCGACGATCAGCACCTTGCGCCCCGCCAGGCTCTGGCCCAGGCGGTTGTCCCACTTGCGCTCGACCTGGCTGACCAGCCGCGCCAGCACTTCGCGTTCATGGCCCAGCATGTAGGTCAGCACGTATTCAGCCATGACCTGACCGAAAATCCCCACCGCACGGGTCAGCCGGTAGTGGCGTGGCAAGCCGTCGGCGAGCAACGGCGTAATACCGGCCCAGGTCGATTGCAACCATTGAGGCTCGTGACCTTGACGCAGCAGCGTCGCCAACAGGTCCGGTTGACCGAGCCAGATCGGGCAGTCGGCGGCCAGGCTGGCCAGTTCAGCAGAGTCGCCGCTGGTCAGCACTTGCAGCTCAGGCGCGGCCTGACGCAACAGTTGGGCATACACAGCGTGGTCGTGTTCAGCAATCAGAACGCGCATGGTTCAAACCTTCAAAAACAGTGCACAAGACCGCAGAAGGAGTGTTTCTCCCTCGCTCGCGGCCCTCGCCAAAATAATCAATTCCATTATTTCAAGGGACTCTGGACAGAGCCCCTACAGATATCCGTCAAATCGGATCATTACGTCGTAGCAGCTCTTCCGGCAAGTGCTCGATGTACTCGTCTTCAGCTGGCGGCATTTGCAGGTGATAGCCTTGCTTGTCGAGGTTTTCCAGGACCAGCGTAATGTCTTCGCGCGAGAGCTTGCGCTCAGGGGTCAACACCAGGTCGAAGGCGTGATGCGGTTTGCCGAAGGCCAGTAGCAGGTTTTCCGGAACGCGCTCCAGTGCATCGCTTTTGAGCACGTAGAGGTACATCTCGTTTTTCTTCAGGCTTCGGTAGATAGAGCAAATACGTTTCAAGGCTGTTCTCCGGCAGTGGCCAGGCTGTCGAGCAGCGCCTGGCCCATCAACTCGCGGCGCCAGCCACGCAGCGAATCAGGCAATTGGTAAGGGCCCTCGGGGAAACCGCTCTTGAGCAAGGCTTCCAGGGTTTTCTTGCGCAGCATCAGTTCCGGGGCCATGTTCAAACGTTCAGCTTCGGCCTGACCCAGCGCCCGCAGACGCTTGACCAATGCCGCAGCTTCTATCGGCAACGGCTCCGGCACTGCTGGCGGCCATTGGTCCGGCGAGACACTGCCCGCCTGTTTGATCAAACCCAGCAAAAACTCACCGTCCTGACGCACGGTGCGCGGGTGCATGTCTTCAATTTTCGCCAATGCGCCGAGATTGTCCGGCTGGGTTCGTGCCAGCGGCCACAACGAATGCTCACGCACGATGCGGTTGCGCGGCAGATCGCGGGCGCGGGCTTCGCGCTCGCGCCAGGCGCAGAGTTCACGCAGTACGGCGAGTTGCGCGCGGGACAGTTTCCAGGCCAGCTTGGCCTCGCGATAAACCTCGTAAGGGTCGACTTCGCGGCGCAGGTTGGCCACCAGTTCGGCGCCATCTTCCAGGACCCAGGCGTACTTGTCGTCTGACAGCTTCGGCCGCAGACGGACGAAAACCTCCGCCAGATGCAACGCATCTTCGGCGGCGTAGCTGATCTGGGTGTCCGAAAGCGGACGCTGCAGCCAGTCGGAACGGGTCTCGCCCTTGGGCAGCTCGATGCCGAGCACCTCCGACACCAGACGCGAGTAGCCCATGGAGAAACCCAGGTTCAGGTAGGCCGCAGCCAGTTGCGTATCGAACAACGGCGTTGGCAGGCTGCCGGTCAAACGCAACAGGACTTCGAGGTCTTCGCTGCAGGCGTGCACCACTTTGACCACTGCCGGGTTTTCCAGCAATTGGGCCAGGGGCTGCCAGTTGTCGATCGTCAAAGGATCAATCAGGTAAGCACGCACGCCATCGCCAATCTGCAACAGGCCGGCGATCGGGTAAAAGGTGTCGACACGCATGAATTCGGTGTCGAGGGCGACGAACGGCAACTGCTGCCATTGGGCGCAAAACTGACCCAGGCTATCGTTGTCGCGAATCCAGTGAATATCGATGGCCACACGGCTCTCCCTTGAAGAATGGCGCGCAGTATATATCGCCCCCGGCGATTTCCGCGCACTGACTGAGCAAGAGCTTGAGCGAAAACACCCGCAGCACACCAATAATAGTGGCTAGTCGGCTTTATGCAGCACGTAGACTCGCGGCAGGTCACTGCCGGGCAGCGTGTCCAGATATTTGAGAATCTTGAAACCCGCTTGCCGGAACTCTGCCTCAAGCTCGGCCCGGGTGGCCAGCTGACGCGGCTCTGGATCCTCGCCAAACCGCGCACGCAGCGTGAAATAACCGTCGAGCTGTACTGACACAATCAGCGTGTCACGACTGACGCGATGGAACTCACGCAGTATCGCCAAGCGGTGCTCACTGTGTTCGATGTGCTGAAACAACCGCATGCAAAAAATGCAGTCCACAGCGTTTTCCGGCAAACCAATGGTGAATGCCGAGCTCTGAAAGGTTTTGACGCGCTTGAGCAGCTCAGCCGGATGGTGAGTCTGGGCGTGGTTGAGCATTTCCTGGGACGGATCGCTGGCGAGTATCACCCGGTTGGCGTGCTCGGCCAGTACCGGCCAGTTGCCGCCTGCCCCGCAGGCCACATCGAGAATCAGACCCGGCTCGCCGGCCACCTTGAGTGCGCGCCGCACCAGTCGCTTGCCACGCCACTGCAAAAACCGCTGCACCAGCCCACGGGGATGCGGCTGGAGGCAGACTCGAGCGTGCTCCTGATCGTAGCGTCGAGCAAATTCGTGCTCGACTGAGGAGGGTGGTTGCGCAGACATAACTGGCGACTCTTGATAAAGGGAACGACTTACTGGCGACAGGTTATCAAGCGCCGCGTGAAAAAAAGGTTTAATGACGATGCAGGCTCTAGCCTGCTGCTTTCGCTATCACGCCTGGTGAAAATACCAGCGCCAGTCCTGCTCCCCGACCTCCCCCATGAACTGCCGGTACTCGGCGCGTTTCACGCTCAGATAAACCCCAAGGAATTCCCCGCCGAACGCATCACGTGCCCAGGCTGAACCTTCCAGCGCGCGCAAGGTGGTCAGCCAGTCGGTCGGCAGCAACTCGGTGGCCTGGGCGTAACCATTGCCTTCGACCGGTGCGCCGGGGTCGCGCTGTTCGCGAATGCCGCGATGGATACCGGCCAGAATCGCTGCGGCCGCCAGATAAGGGTTGGCGTCAGCGCCACAGATGCGGTGTTCGATGTGCCGGGAAAACGCCGGTCCACCCGGCACTCGCAGGCTAACGGTGCGGTTGTCCACGCCCCAGGTCGCGGCCAGCGGCGCGTAGCTGTTGGTCTGGAAACGCCGATAGGAGTTGGCATTGGGGCAGAACATCAGCAATGAATCGAGCAAGGTGCTGAGCATGCCGCCAACCGCGTGTTTGAGCAGTGGCGTGCCGTCCGGCGCTTCGCTGGCAAACAGGTTGTTGCCGTCCCTGTCCGCCAGGCTGACGTGCATGTGCATGCCGGTGCCCGCCAGGTCATCAAAGGGTTTGGCCATAAAACACGCGACCATCCCGTGCTTGTGCGCCACGCCTTTGACCAACCGTTTGTAGCGCACCGCTTCGTCCATCGCTTGCAACGCATCGCTGCGGTGTTCGAGGGTGATTTCTACCTGACCCGGGGCATACTCGGAAATCGCCGTGCGTGCCGGAATGCCCTGGAGTTTGCAGGCCGCGTAGAGGTCGGCGAGGAACGGTTCGATCTGTTCCAGTTCACGCAAACCGTAGACCTGGGTCGTCCGTGGTCGTCCACCGTCGACATCTCGTGCCGGTTGTGGACGACCGTTACTGTCGCGCTGCTGGTCGAGCAGGTAAAACTCCAGCTCCGCCGCCATCACCGGGTAATAACCGTCAGCCTTGAGCCCGTCGATGACCTTGGCCAGCAAATGCCGCGGATCGGCCACGGTCGCCGGCATGCCCTCCTCCGGGTGCATGCTGACTTGCACCGCCGCCATCGGAATCTGCCGCCACGGCATGCGCTGCAAACTGCCACTGACCGGATAGGCGCGGCAATCAATGTCACCGACCTCCCAGACCAGCCCGGAGTTTTCCACGTCCTCGCCATTGATGGTCAGCCCGAGAATGGTGCTCGGCAGTGGCCGACCGCTTTCATAGACCGCCAGCAACTCATCGCGATGGAGCAACTTGCCTCGTGGCACACCGTTATTGTCGAGGATGAACAACTCGAACATCTCGATATCCGGGTTGAGCTCAAGAAAGGTCAGGGCTTCTTGCTTCGAGGCAAAAGGGGTTGTACTCATGGGAACTCTCGTATTTCCGCGTCAGGCAAACGCGCAGGCGCTGCCGATTGAATCCATCGCCGACGGCGTGGATTTGTATGAAACTCAACGGGAAATGCGGGCATCCGGTGGGCGTGCGTGGCGACAATGCCACAGCGCCCAAAAGGCTAACTCAGATGGAAGTGCAGACAGGTTCAGAGCGGTGGCGGGCATAAATCGACGCCGATGCTGACGGCATGACGCATGAGCGCCAGGCGAAGCCTCGGGGTGAGTGTCGACTGAGTAACCGTCCATAGAAAAAACCGCAGAACACAGAGGCTGAGCAGCGTCACATGCGGCGATAAGTCGTTAAATCCAGACTTGAAGAACCTTGGGTGCAGATTGGCTAAACATACATCGCGCAACGGTTTCACTCTTGCACCATCGCACCTGACTACAAATACTGACGCCGACCGCCTTTCATCCACTGATAACACTCAAGGACGACCCCATGAAAGCACGTTTACTGCTCTGCTCCTTGCTCACGCTCAGTGCCCAAGCCTATGCCCAGAATACGCCGTCGCACCTGGACCAGGTGATTGAGCGGGGTCACCTGAAAGTCTGTACCACCGGCGATTACAAGCCTTACACCTACCTGCGCGCAGAGGGAGGGTACGAAGGGATCGATATCGCCATGGCCCAATCCCTGGCGAAAAGTTTGAATGTTGACGTGCAATGGGTCCCCACCAGTTGGAAGAATCTGATGACGGACTTTCTGGCCAACCGCTGCGACATCGGCATGGGCGGTATTTCGGTTTCACTGGAGCGGCAGAAGAAGGCCTTTTTCAGCGACACGCTGGGCGTCGACGGAAAAATCCCACTGGTGCGTTGCGAAGATAAACAACGCTATCAAACCGTCGAACAGATCAACCAGTCCTCGGTGCGGCTGATCGAGCCGGCCGGAGGTACCAACGAAATATTTGCCCGCACTCACCTGCCCAACGCCAAGCTGACCCTGTTCCCGGACAACGTAACGATTTTCGAGCAACTGCTGGAAAACAAGGCCGACGTGATGATCACCGACGCCTCTGAAGCGCGGTATCAGCAAAAGCTCAAACCCGGTTTGTGTGCGGTCAATCCTGAGCAGTACTTGCAGTACAGCGAGAAAGCCTACTTGCTCCCTCGCGATGATATGGCCTGGAAAGGTTATGTAGATCAGTGGCTGCACCTGAGCAAAGTCACGGGTGCCTATGATGCGGTGCTCGCGCAGTGGTTGGCCGTCCCCGGTCACTGAGCACTGGCCAGCGCCCTGAATGCTTCACTTGCCGCACTTCGATAAGCGCCCTTGCGACTGAGCAGCGCCACCGTACGTTGTGGCAACGCCGGATGCAGCGCCAACGGTCGCAACCCTGGCAGCTCACGGGCGATGGCCTCGGGGAGAATCGTCGCCAACGATCCACGACGAACAATTTCGACAATCGCACTGATGGAGTTGGCTTCGATGGCGATGCGCGGCGCTATGCCCTGCTGTCGGCAGTACAGGTCGATATGTTGACGGGTCGCAAAATCGCCACTGAGCAGCACCAGCGACTGCTCGCCCAACGCCTGGGCATCGACTGATTGCTGCCGGACAAACCCTGGATGCGCCTCGCTGACCACCAGGCTCAAGGTTTCGGCAAACAATGGCTGGCTGTCGATGTCCGCCAGATGACTGCCGGTGAACGCGATGCCAATGTCCAGTCGGTCTTCGGCGAGTGCGGCCTCGATATGGTCCTGGGTCATTTCCTCGACACTCAGGTTAATGCCCGGATAAAGACTGTTGAAACGCGCCAGCAACGAGCCGATCAGATAAGCGGTGAAGGTTGGCGTCATAGCCAACCGTAACGAACCGCGTGTCAGATCCTGCACATCGTGCATCGCCCGTTTGGCCGCCTCCAGGTCCTGCAAGGCCAGCCGCGCATAACGCACATACGCCTCACCGGCATCGGTCAATCGCACCGTGCGCCCGGAGCGATCGAACAGCGGCGCACCGAGCGAATCCTCCAGTTGCTTGATCTGCTGCGACAGCGTTGGTTGCGAGACATGCAGTGCCTCGGCTGCCCGAGTGAAGTTGCAGTGTTCGGCGACCGCGAGCAGGTAGCGAATATGGCGTAACAGCATGGCACTCCAACTATAGGCATGACTTATTGAAACGATAATAAGCCGGTCTTGGACGCTATAGCTGAAAACTTTCATCCTTGCCCCATCAACGACGCAAGGAGAACACGCCATGCAAGACATCATCGACGGCTTCCTGAAGTTTCAACGCGATGCATTCCCGGAACGCAGCGAACTGTTCAAGCAACTCGCCACCACCCAAAGCCCTGGCACATTGTTTGTCACCTGTTCCGACAGCCGCGTAGTCCCAGAACTGCTGACCCAGCAAGAACCCGGCGACATGTTCGTCATCCGCAACGCCGGCAATATCGTGCCGTCCTACGGCCCGGAGCCGGGCGGTGTGTCGGCCACAGTTGAATATGCCGTCGCCGTGCTGGGGGTCAGCGACATTGTGATCTGCGGACACTCCGATTGCGGCGCAATGACCGCCATCTCGACCTGCAAATGCCTTGATCACCTGCCCGCCGTCGCCAACTGGTTGCGTCATGCAGAGTCGGCCAAGGTGGTCAACGCGGCCCGCATTCATGCGTCGGCTGAAGCTCGCCTGGACTCGCTGGTTCGGGAAAACGTAGTCGCCCAACTGGCTAACCTCAAAACCCACCCTTCAGTTGCACTGGCCCTGGAACAGGGTCGCCTGAACCTGCACGGCTGGGTCTACGACATCGAAAGCGGTTCGATCGCCGCGCTGGACGAGACTACCCAGCGCTTCGTCTCGCTCGCCGAACACCCGACGACCTGTGCGCTGACCCGCAAACAGCCACACGCCGCCTGACCCACATTTCTTACGTAACGAAAGAGGAAATCACCATGCTGCAATCTCAATTCGCTCAAGCCCCACGCCTGGCCCTCGCCGACACCATCATCGATGCCAAGGCACGTAAAAACCTCTCGTGGCAGGACCTCACCGATGGCACCGGCCTGAGCCTGGCGTTTGTCACCGCCGCCCTGCTTGGCCAGCACCCGCTGCCGGCTAACGCGGCCGAGGTGGTCTGCGCCAAACTCGGTCTGGACCAGGACGCCAGTCGTCTACTGCAAAGCGTGCCCCTGCGCGGCAGCATCCAGGGCGGCATTCCGACCGACCCGACCGTCTACCGCTTCTATGAAATGCTGCAAGTGTACGGTTCGACCTTGAAGGCGTTGGTCCATGAGCAGTTCGGCGACGGCATCATCAGCGCCATCAACTTCAAACTGGACATCAAGAAAGTCGAAGATCCGGACGGCGGCTCCCGTGCGGTGATCACCCTGGATGGTAAATACCTGCCAACCAAACCGTTCTGATAGCCACAGAGATCGCGGCTCCCACGGGGGGCTGCGATTTTTCATGCAACCCTGGGGACCGGCGGGACAGACGTCGTATCCATTACAGTTTCTGTCCCACACTTGTCCGTGAATAATCCTACGGGCCATTCTCCTAGGACGATCGTTCCGTTAGCATCACTCGCACACGTTTGCGCACAACTTGCGCAACGAGCGGAGTGAGACAGTACGGATGCTGAACAGTAACTTGCTTAGAAAGCTCGACATGCAGGACCTCATGGTGTTCATCGCCGTGTATGAGCAAAGCAGCGTCACCGGTGTGTCTGAAGCGCTGTTCGTCAGCCAGTCCACGGTGAGTTACTGCCTGAAGAAGCTGCGCACCAGTTTCGAGGACGAGTTGTTTATCAATACTCGCACCGGTATGCGCCCAACCTACAAAGCCAGCACCATGTACGCACACGTGCTGAAGATTCTCGAAAGCATCAACCTGTGCCATGCCGGCGTTCAGGCGTTCGACCCAACGCGGCAAGCCGTGACCTTCAACATCTGTGCACCGGAATACTTCGAACAACTGATCCTGCCGCGGCTATTGAAGAACTTCGATTTCGCCGACCTGCCGGTGATCGTCAATGTGCACAAACTCGAAACCGACATCCCCGCCGAAGAGCTGCGCGATGGCAGCCTCGACCTGGTGATTTGCTTCGGTCCGAACTTTCATCGCAGCCACAGTGACTTCAGATCCCAGGTGTTGCTTGAGGACGATCTGGTGTGCGTTTTCGATAAACGGGCGACGCCGCTGGAACCGCGCATCAGCCTGAAAGCCTACGTCGAACGCCGACACGTGTTCCCCACGCCATGGACCTCCACCACCAACATGGTCGACGGCTGGCTCACCCAACAGGCACAGAAACGCCAGATCGTCGCGCGCGCCAACAGCTATAGCGCTGCGCTCAAGTTGATCACCGGTACTGACTTCATCCTGACCGTGCCCCGACGTATCCAGCACCTGCTGGCCAAAGACTCGGTCTTCAGCCATTGCGAAGCACCCAACGGCGTACCGGGATTCACCCTCGACATGCAGTGGAGTCAAACCAGCGAGCTGGACAGCGCCAACACCTGGCTACGCGAGCAAGTGGTCAAGGCCTGTGCGGAACAGGGTTTTCTCTGAGGGTCAGCGCACAGTGTGTCAGTGGCTGATGGCAGTCTTGGCGTAGGAATCGCGATCAATATCCAGAATCTCGACGCACAGTTGCACATCGACACTGGCGGGCCATTCACATAGATCCTGCAACACCGCCAGCAGGCTTTCGGACAATTGTTTCTTGATCGCTGGCGAGCGCCCGCTCAGCAAGGCCAGCTTTACATGCACAAAACCACGCTCGCCCAACCCGGTACCGACCCGGAATGCGCCGACCTGCACTGCACGGCTCTTGATATCAAACTCCGCAGAAAACTGCCCGGACGCCACCAATGTGTTGTTGAAGCGCAACAACGCCACGTCGGCATTGAGGTCCGGCAGGTTGGCGGTGTATTCCATGTGCAGGTGAGGCATTGAGTGCTCCTGAAGGATTGAACGAAGGGTCGTAGATATACCATAGAGCAGCCCTGCCCTTCCCCGCGAGAACATCGGGTGTGTCAATGTTCCTGCGCCAGGAGCGACTCGCGCAGTGCCAGCGTTTCCCAAGCCGCCACCAGAATCATCACTGCGGTCGTCAGCCCGCCCAGCAGCAACGCTGAAAACTGCTGATTCAGTGCGGCCGGCAACAGCGTGAGCAGCAACGCCAGACCCACGAGATGAGACAACGGCGGCAAAATCCGATCAGCCATTACCCACTTGAACAGCGCGCACCCCAGCAAGAACAGCCAGGGCCCGGCGACGATCACGATGATCCCGGCATCGCTCGCATGCTCCGGGTGCACCAGCACCAGCTCATCGGCCACCGCACTGACGATGATCCCGGCAACGATCAAGACATGCAGGTAGGTGTAGGCAATCCGCGCCTGCCGCCCGGGGTCGCTGGAGTGTGCGATCCGATGATGAGCACGCTCGGCACCGCTGTCGAAATACACCCACCACATGGCCACGCTGCCCAGCACGGCAATCAGAAACCCCGTCAGCGCCGGCCAATTCAAAACCAGATCGGCGAAGGTCGCCCCGGTCACCAGCAGCGATTCGCCCAGGGCAATGATCACGAACAAACCACAGCGTTCGGCCATGTGATTGCCCTCGACGTTCCAGTCGGCCAGCGTTGAACGGCCGAGCCCCGGCACCCAGAAGTACAACGACGGCGAGATCAGCTCGATCAGTAACGCCAGCGCCCAGCAGGCCAGGCGTTGATCGCCTTCAAGCAACGCACCGCTGACCCAGAACACCCCGGACAGCACCATCCACGCCAGAATCCGCTGGAAGTTGCGGGTCATGTTCAGGGGCTCGCCGCGCACCGCCCAGATCGCGAACAGCGTGCGGCCGACCTGCATGAAGACAAAGGCTGCGGCGAACATCAATCCACGGTCGGTAAAGGCCTTGGGAATCGACGACGACAGCAACAGGCCGGCAACCATCAAACCGAACAGACCGAGGCGGATCGGCAACTTTTCAGGGTCGAGCCAGTTGGTCACCCAGGAGGTGAAGATCCACACCCACCACACCGCCACCATCATCAACGCGACCTGCACCGCGCCGGCGATTGTCAGGTGCGCAAGCAAGGAGTGGGAAAGCTGGGTGACGGCGAACACGAACACCAGATCAAAAAACAGCTCGATCATGCCGACCTTGCCACTGTCGTGGCTACCACGCCCACGCAACAGAGAACGGGAACTGCTCATGGGGTGAGTCTCCGGTGAGTCATCGGGAAAACACTTACAACAAAACAGCACAATGCAGAGCAAGCAAGCCGTCACCGGTGACCGTCAGAGCAAACTGTCGCTCTGTATTCCGGACACACCGTGCTCACTCATAAAGGCTTCGAGCCGTGCGCGCAGCCAGCGTTCGGCGGGGTCGGTATCAACGTGACTCAGCCAGACCATGGACAGGTCCAGGGTCGGCGTCTTGAACGGGAACGGCTCCTTGAACAACAGACCCAAGGCGGCCATCGCCGCTGCCGTGTAGTCCGGCAGGCTGGCAATCAGATCGGTCCCCGCGAGCAGGGCCGGCAAGGCACTGTATTGCGGCACCGAGAGCACCACCTGGCGCTTGCGACCGATCTCGGCGAGCCACTCATCGGCAAAACCGCTGACATTCGCCGTATGCGAGACCAGCACATGGGGCCGCGAACAGTATTCGTCGAGGGTCAGTGGTGTATCGGAGGCATCGGCGCGCAGTATGCAGGGCTGAATGTGCCGCAGCAGTTTGCGCTTGGCATTGGCCGGCAGGCCGCGGGTCTGACTGATCCCGACCGTGATGTCACCGGATGCCAGCAAGTCCGGAATTCGCCAGTAATCGACATGCTGAACCACGAACACCACTTGCGGTGCTTCCTGACGCAAGGCACGCAACAGGGGCGGCAGCAATCCGAATTCGACGTCATCGGACAAACCGATGCGAAAGGTCATGGTGCTACTGGCGGGATCGAAGTCGCGGGTCAGGCTCAATGCAGAGGACAACGCATCCAGCGCCGGCGAGAGGTGCTGAATGAGCTCTTCGGCCCGCGCCGTCGGCTCCATGCGGTGGCCGACCCGGATAAACAGCGGGTCATTGAACATCGCGCGCAAACGGTTGAGTGCCGAGCTGATGGTCGGTTGCCCGAGAAACAGCTTCTCCGCCACCCGCGTCACGTTGCGCTCAAGCATCAGCGTCTCGAACACCACCATCAAATTGATGTCGGCCTTGCGCAGTTCATTGCGATTCATCTGCTGCCCCCGGTCCCAAAGACTGGGAGCAGTGTAGAAAGGCCTGGGGGCTGGCGTCTATCGGCATGAGCGCCGCACGTGAACGACGGCCGCGGCGGCTTACTGTACGGTCAGCGACTTCATCCCCAGGCCCATTACGCGCCGATCTTCCCCAAGCCCCAATTGTTGAGGGCTGATCGCGTCGGGTAACTGCACATGAACACGCATCAGCGTGTCCCGGGCGATAGCTTCGTGGATGGTCGCAGTGAGTGGAATTTCGATGCGATTGCCCTGAAGCTGGGTCAGATGTGTCGAAAGGGCTTGTACGCCGTTGATCGTAAAAACCGCGTCCTGACTGAGATGCATCGGCAGCACGAAGGCCAGTGCCTCGATCACGATGGATTGAGCCTGAGGCGGAACCCGGAGCAGGATGTCGGCCTCCCGTCCTTCAGACCAGGTGCCCCAGGTTTCCGGAGTCGACCAGCCTTGGACCAGATGATGGGTTTTGTAGTTGAACAGTTGTCGCTGCCCAAGCTTGATCAAGGGCACCAACTGCATCGAACGCCCTTCGTCCGCGACCGGAAGGCATTGAGCGCATTGCTTCCAGCCCGGCGCAAGCACCACCAGACCGTCGATGCGCACCAGCAGATCGGTCTCGCTGTGGACATTTTTCACCGCCTCGAGCATGGCGTTTTCATCAAGGATATACAGCGAGTCAGGGTCGTACTGCCCTGTCTCGAGCATCCGTTTGGCATTTTGCTGAGCGTGCTCAAGCGCCGTCGAACTCATCCGCCCGAGATAAACGGTGTCCGTTTTCAGACCATGGGTCGCGGCGTAGTTGGCTACAGGGAGCCAGGTATCCGACTGATTCTGCGGTTGCAAAGAGCGAATGTTCGCGTAGTGGGAAGCTGCGCTGGCCCAGAACGGGTCACGCAAGGTTGTCGACCACTCGGTGGCCGGTGTCATCATCCTGCTTTGCCGCAGTCCCGCCCAACCGTTTCGGGTATCCACCACCTGAACAAACAAGGCCAACGCCAGCAGACACACCGCCGTGCGCGGCCGGTTACCACGCACCACGAGGAAAATGACCGCAAACACAATGACGTAGAAAACCGGCCAGAACATCCGTCCCGACGCCCGGAAGATATTCGCCAACTTGACGATTATCCCCGGCAGCGGGTAATGAACATTGAGCAGACCGATACCAATCTCGTTCGAGAGCGCAAACAGCGTCAGACCCATCAGCGCCAACAATAGAATCGGCAGACGGCGTACCGCACTGCCGAAGTCCGTTGTACGTCGCAGCAGCACGACGACGGCGCAGATCGCCAGTAACAGCGTCCCCAACCCGAGGTAGTTGAAACCTTCGTAATCCCCACTGGCCTCCGGCAGGTCCGGCAGTATCGAAGACCAGCCGCTGGAATCAATCACTGACAACAGGTTCATGCGGTAAAGGCCAAAGCCACCGGAAGCCATACCGTCAGCGATACTGAAATAACCTGCCTGCCAGCAGCACAGACTCACCAGCAAAAACAGCACGAGCAACTCGATAAATGCTGTGCGCCGCGTCATCTGGCCTTTACGGGTTCTGCCCGCAAGATCGGCTACCCAGATCAAGGCAACCATCGCCAGCAAGTAAGCGTGCACCAGGGCCGTGGCGGCCAGCAGCGAGCCCCAGGCCAATCGACGTTTCTGCACGCCGGGATGCAGTGCCAGGTAGAGCGCGGCAAGGATCAGAAAATGGCCAGCGAGGGACAGATGCCCGCCCATGCGCAAGAACATCGGCGGCGAAAACAGAAACAGGCCTGCACCCAGCAGCCTGAGTATGACACTTGGCGTCACCAGCCCGAGTAACTTCCAGGCAAACCAGGCTTGCAGAACAAAACACGTCAACAGCCAGATACCGAAATACTGAAACGTCTCGGGAAGTAATGAACTGAAGGGTTTGAACAACAATGCCAGCAGCGGATTGGAGTCAGAGAAGATGATCGCGCTGCCCAGTTCCAAGCCATAGGACGGGTTAAGTCCGAGCGGAAATGTCCATGGGGAGTGTCGGAAGAACACCCACCCCAAGTAATGCGTCGCCGGATCGCCACTCTCCAGCCAGGCAATGTTTTGCGGGTCCAGCGCCCGAGGCCCGATCACCATGAAAAACGCCACCACGCCCATTAACAGGGGCAGTAATGCGACCGCCCAATGCTTGCCCGAAGCCTTCATCGATACGTCCAGAAGTTATGCAGCACAAAGGTGAAGGCCGGAATGGTCAGCGCCACCGCGCCGATCCCCAGCAAATAATGAAGCCCAGCCATTTGCGCGGCCCAGGCCACTACCATTGCCAGCAATAAACCGGCGCCCGAGACCGCCATGAAGCGCATCAGTGTTCGGCCGTGCAGTCGGCTGGAAAAGCTCCAGGTCGTGTTGATCACATAAGAAACGACAGTCGCCACAGCGAATGCCACGCCATTAGCCAAGGGCGGCATCGCCAGCACATAGTTAATGAACAGCACGGCAATGACCGCGTGAAGCGCCGTGACAAACAGGCCAGTCACGGCAAAACGCAGGCCACGCTTGATCAGGGCTGACTTTTCGGCTGACGTCACGGCTTCTGAGCCAGGACAAACACCGTCAGACCCGCCAGGCGGTTAACCCCCATGAAGGGAAGCTCGATGCTGCACAACGTCTTGAGCAACCTATTGACCAGCGGATGATGCTGCTTGAGTTGCGAACGCGACGGCGAAGGTTGTGCGCCTTTGGGCGATAGCCGCAGCATCGCCGCAATCGGGAACACCGCACCGAAAAAGTAGGTCCCCTGCTTCACCGTCAACCCGGCGTCCCTGACCACCGTCTCCAGTTGCGGCAAGGTGTAGCGACGCTTGTGTTCGAGAAAGTCATCGTGCCCGCTCCAGAGAAACTGGAACGCCGGCACTGTCATCAGGAAACGGCTACCGGACGGGACTTTATCGACGTAGGCCTTGAGCAACCCGACGTCGTCATCGACATGCTCCAGCACGTCCATCAACAGCACCAGATCGGCGTCCACCGAATCGATCGAACGACGGTAGTGCACCGGTTTACCGGCGGTTGTAGCGTCCGAGTCCGCATCGTAACTGATGTCCACGCACCAGGCTTCGGTGGCAGCTGTCTGGGTCAGCAGATGGTGGGAAAAAAATCCGGACCCGGCGCCTACGTCGAGAATCCTTTCGACTGGGGTGTTGCCCAGCAGGCGAGTCGTCGCCGCCGCTTTTGAACAGTAATACCAGTGCTGGTCGATGCTCGAACCGAGGATGTCGGTTTCCTTGAGATCCATGGTTCAGTCCTTGGCGTTATAGACACGACGCACCAGATAAACCGGGCGGCGTTTTGATTCGATGTAGGTTCGGCCCAGGTACTCACCCAGTACCCCGATACCAATCAGTTGCAGGCCACCCAGAAAGGTGACGGCGACCATCAGCGAGGCGTAGCCCGGTACATCGATCCCGGTAAACAACGTGCGCAACACAATGAACGTGGCGAACGAGAAAGAAACCACAGAAACGAATAGCCCTAGATAGGTCCAGATCTTGAGTGGGTCGGTACTGAAACTGGTAATGCCTTCCAGAGCGAAATTCCACAAGCGCCAGCCGTTGAACTTGGACTCCCCCGCCACCCGCTCCGGCCGCTCGTAATCGACATGGGTGGTCCGAAACCCGACCCAGGCGAACAAACCTTTCATGAAACGCCGGGATTCCGGCAAGGTCTGCAAGGCATCGATCACGCAGCGGTCCATGAGCCGAAAATCACCGACATCTTTGGGCAGCGGCTGGTCAGAGATTTTGTTGTGCAGGCGATAAAACCAGTTGGCCGACGTTTGCTTGGCCCAGGAGTCGCTGTTACGACTCACACGATGGCCCAGGACGACTTCATAACCTTCACGCCAACGGGCAATCATTTCGAGGATGACTTGCGGCGGATCCTGCAGATCGACATCGATGGGTACCACCACCTGGCCGGTGACGGCCTGCAAGCCGGCGGTCAACGCGGCTTCCTTTCCGAAATTGCGGCTCAGATCGATGATACGAACACGCGGATCAGACTTCTGACGCTCCAGAAGCAGGTCCAATGTCGTGTCGGTACTGCCGTCATTGACGAACACCATCTCCAGACCAACCAGTGCCTCATCCTTGAAGACGTCTGTAATCCGCTCAATGAACAAATCGATGGTGGCCGCCTCATTGAAGACCGGAATGACGAGCGATAGCGCCACATGCCCGACCAAATGCGTTCCATGCTGATGGGTCAATTGATTGCTCTTTTTTATAGTGATTTTTCTACAATCCGAGGTCACCGGTTGATATCCAGCGCCATGAGCCAAGTCGCATTAAGCAGGAGCGCGGAAGGTGATGCAAGGGCGAAACTGCGGCGGTTTTGGCCATTTACTTGCTCCCTATCGCCACCAGGTGGATGACCTGACTCACCAGAAGCTGGGGCATAAACAACCTTAAGACCTGTGACGCGAAGCTGCTCTATCCAACTGAGCAGCTTCGCTTCAACGCACAAGCAGGGACTGCCTAGATTTCCTTCACCGACGTTTCGTTGTGGACGCTTTTGATCAACCCAATCACGTGCAAACAATCCGCCTTGTTGACGTACGACTCGCCACTGACAACCGTCTCATGATTGGCCGCCCTTAATCGCCAGCGCCATTGGCCCTTCCCGGTAAGCGGGGTGCCTCGTGATTGCCTGTAAATCTCAAAGTACATTGTTCGCTCCTTGCGACTGCTGATAACTACAGACTCCTGGTCTGTGCAGGCAGAGTAGACAAGTGATTCAAGATTTAACGGCGCTCAAAAGTTAGCAAATATTGCCAAAAAAACGCTCCGTCTCGACGAAGGCCAACAGACACTGAGGCCAGTAAAAAGGGTGACTGAGCCCAGTCACTTTTCAGGAAACAGTACTTATTTTTCATACGGCGCCTATGCCGCATTCATCCCGCTCAGTTCACCAAAAACCCCGCACAAACAAGATCAATCCGTAATCGCGCCCGGCCAATGCCTGCCGAGCGCCGAGGACAATTAGAAAAAATGACTGATTGGTACAGCGGCGATACCACGCTGCTGACCAGCGACAAGGCGGACAAGCTCGCCGTGTCAGTGGGCACGCCTGTTCAGCGCTGTTTACGATTTCAAAGCACCAAGGCCAGGGGCTCGGACTGGTTGCTCTTGATGCCTTGGCACAGCTCGCGAATGATGTCGGTCATCAGCCGGACTTCAGGGTTGAGCTTGCACTCTTCCAGGAAACCCATATACATCGGCACTTTGCATTCGCGTTGATGACACAGTGGCACCGGGCACAACTGACCGCTCGCCAGCTTTTCGCTGACCATGTGCTCAGGCAACCAGGCAAAGCCCAGACCGCGTTCGACAAATGTCAGCGCGGTGCTCAGGTTACTCACGGTCCAGCACTGGGACGTGCCAGGCCAACTGCTGTTCTGCGAGTTGCGCATACCCGAATCGCAAACCACTATTTGCCGGTAGTCTTTCATGTCAGTCAGGTTCAGCTCGCCATTGAAATGGGCCAGTGAGTGATCGGACGCCACGACGCACAGCAACGAAACGTTGAGCAGGAATTCCTGCATATAACCCGCCGGCAGACTACTGGCGATAGCCAACTCGACCTTGCCGTCTTCCAGCAATTCGCATGCACCGGACAAGGCCGTTTCATAAAGCCGGATACGGTACCCTTGCAAGACCGAAGAAAAGCGCAACAGCGCCTGCTCCAGTACGTCGGCGGGAAACAACATGTCGACCGCCAGCGAGTGTTCGGTAAACAACCCCGGCTGGTATTGAATGGCCAGTCGCTCAAGTTTTTTCGCCGAACCCAGCAGGTGCTTGGCCTGAGGCAACAGGGCCTGGCCCAGAGGTGTCAATACGGCCTTGCGCCCCTCGATCAGGAACAGTTCCTGACCCAGCAGGGTTTCCATGCGGTTGACCGAATGGCTGACGGCCGACTGCGACTTGAACATATACTCGCCGGCCTGCTGGAAACCGCCACACTCAACCGTAGAAACAAAAGCCTGCCACTGGTCGAGACTGATCTTGGAAAACATTCGAACCTCCCTGTTCGTATCGGGTAAAAATCACAGCTACTGCGGCTCGGCGTTTTACCACAAAAAGTCCTCTCGCCCTACGCTATCGATACCTCGATCGGCCTCATGCCTCACATGAAGATTCTGAATGAATACCGACTAATTAATTCATTTAAAACAATCAAGCCGCTTATGATAAAAACCCACGCCAAGCAGGACGCTATCTAATTAATCCATCGGAAGGATTCGCTACTCACTGACACGCCAAACTACGCCCGTATCTTCCGCTCAGAAAAGCCCGCACATACTATGCGGCTTTTCTGCGGACGCGTGTGGCAGCCTGGAAAATCGTCAGTACTGAATAAAAACACTATAAAAATCAAGCCAATCAGCTGATTAAGCCACGCCATTACATAGGGCATGGATAAGCCCCCTGTTGCCGTAATAACAAGAGACTTTAGTACTTCTGTACCAAAACAATCCGTCTATCGATCCACGCAGAAAAGAAAGGAAAACTTGCATGCGTACTCAAGTAGCCAAACGCGACACCCTGCTCTGGAAGTCCGCAGTTGACTTTGTAAAAAGTCGGTACATGAAATCCTTTAACGCCATCATCGAGCCATCCCCCGAGTACTTTTTAATCGTATTCGATAACAATGACTCCATTCAGTCATGTGCCGGTTTTAGTTTCGCCAAGTCAGGCCCTCTATTGTCCGAATGTTATCTGGACTCACCGTCCGAGGAGACGCTGTCGAGAATCACCAACACCCGGATCGAACGCGACTGCATCGTCGAAATCGGCAATACCGCGTCGATCAATTCGGTTGCCGGCCAGACCCTGTTCAACATGCTCTCAATGGTGACCTGGTGCATGGGCGCACGCTACGTGCTGTGCACCTGCACACCCCAATTGATCAAATCGATGGGCTACTGCAACGTCAAGGTCAACAAGATCTGCGATGCCGACCCGCAACGCATGACCTCCCAAGCGGAAGTCGAATGGGGCTCCTACTACGAGCAAACGCCCATCACCGGCTACATCAAGCTGGGCGAGATGAAGCATCACTATCACGAGACCGTCCTCAAGACCGTTTTCCGACTCGACGTGCAGAGCGAGCAAGCAGCATGACTCATTTCGTCGAACACTTGCTGGCCCAGGCACAACGCACACCGGATGCCGTCTGCGTCGTCGATATTCCTTCGGCAGACGGCACGGGCGGGCGCCGTCTGACCTACGCCCAAGTGCTGGAGCATGCCCGGCAGCTTGGGCAACACATGAACCGTCAGTTCACCGACGAAAAGCGCACCATCGGCATCGTCATGCGCAACAGCAGTGACTGGGTCATTGCCGACTTCGCCTGCCTGCTCTTCGGCTTCACCTCCTTGCCGCTGCCTTTGGGCTTCAGTAAGTACCAGGCCGAACACCTGGCCTTCGAATGCTCGGGCTTCCTGGTCGATGACAAAGGCCTGGAGACTCTGGAAAAGCGCTGGGAAATCGACCTGAACGCCAGCCGTCTGGTGCATGTACCCAGCGCACTTCAGACCGAGCTTTTGCTGCCGGCGGGCCCAAGCTTCATCGACAGCGCCGATGCTGAATGGATCTGCAAAGTCATCCACACCTCCGGCACCACCAGCAAGCCCAAAGGCGTGAAGCAAAGCCTCGGCGGACTGAGCGCCGTGCTGCAATCGCTACTCGGCGTGGTCCCGGCTGACTTGCAGAAACGCTACCTGTCGGTGGTGCCGTTGAGCCTGTTGATCGAACAGATCACGGCGGTCTACCTGCCGCTGCTGTCCGGCGGCACGGTGTACTTCCTGGACGAGCACACGCCTCTGATCGGCGAGACTGGCTACAGCACCTCGGCGATTCTTGCGCAACTGCTCAGAACCCGGGCGAGCGCGGTCACCGTACCGCCGATGATGCTCGACGTGTTCCTTGAAATTGCCGAGCAAAACACCGACCCACAGCTGCTGTCGTTGCTGCGCAACGAGTTGTACATCACCGCCGGTGGCGCTCCGATCAGCAGCGAAAAACTGCAACGCCTGAGCGCGCAGGGTATTCAGGTTCATCAGGGTTACGGGCTGAGCGAGAACGGTTCGGTGGTCAGTGTCAACACCCCCACCGACGGCAAGCTGGGCAGCGTCGGCAAACCCTTGCCTCACGTCCAGGTCCGGGTGACGGATCAGCAACGGGTAGAAATCAAAAGCACCTCAATGTTCCAGGGTTACTCCTGGGTCGATCCCAGTGCCTGCTCCTTCACTGAAGATGGCTGGCTGCGCACGGGCGATATCGGCGAATTCGATGACGAGGGTTTCCTCTACATCACTGGCCGCGAGAAAAACATCATCTACCTGCCCAACGGTCGCAATGTTTCTCCGGAGCAAATCGAGCTGGAGTTCAAAGAACAAACCGGTGTGAACGATGCGCTGATGTTCATGACCGCAGACGGTCAACTGGCGATCGTGCTCAGCGTCGGGCCTTCGTTCAACCACCCGCACACCCAGGACTGGGCGCAACAGCGCTTCTCGGAAGTCGAGTTGCCTCAGGTCATCTGGCCATTGGCGCCAGACGCTCCGCAGCTGAAAAGCCTCTATACCCTCAACGGCCCGGCCCGTAGAGTTCAAGCCAGCGACCTGCATCGTCAGACATGTATTCACTAAAGGACTAGCGACATGACTCAATCCATTTATCAGGCCCGGGTCATCACCGACCGCGAGCATGCCTTGAACGCCAACACTGCGGCGGTATTCGAAGAGCTCTCGAGCGCCGGCGTGATTATCTTCCGCAACTGCATCCGGTCCCTGGACGAGTTCGGTGCCTTCGTGAAAAAACACAGCTCGCGCCTGAGCCTGGACCCGGGCCGCGTGATCGCCAAAGGCGTCGCACAATTGGTGGACGCCGGCACCGATGCTGTAGGCCTGCACTGCGAAAACGGCAACGCGCCGATCTGGCCGGATCTGACATGGTTCTTCTGCGAAATTGCCCCCACCAAGGGTTCGCAAACCACTTTATGCGATGGGGTGAAGGTCTACCAGGAGCTCAGCGAAGAGGCCCGTCAGCGCTTCGAGAGCACCCCTATCCGCTACCGCCGCACGGTGCCGGGCGAAAAGTGGCGCAAGATCGTCTGCTACTACAAGCCGCAAATCCAGCAACTGGAAGACGCCAGTTTCGAGCACCTGAGCGAGATCATCGGCCAGGACCCCAACACCCGGATGGAATACAACCCAGGTACCGATTGCGTGGCCTATGCCTACAGCGTCCCGGCGTGCCAGACCTCCAGTTTCTGCGAGCACCCGGCCTTCGCCAACAGCATTCTCGGGCCGTCCTTCAACTACGAGAAACCGGTGATCGACTTCGAGAACGGAGAGGAGATTCCCGCCGACCTGCTGACGGAAATCACCCAGGTCACCGAACGCAACACTCACACCGTGGGCTGGCAGGACCTGGACCTGGTGATGATCGACAACCGTAGGGTCATGCACGGCCGACAAGCGATCATCGATGAACAGCGTCGCATCTTCAATGCGCTGAGCTACCGGTAATGGCCACCCTGACAAATCACTCATCGGACCTGGGCCGTCGAAGGCCTGTACGAGAGTTTCGTCGACAGCCAAGACCATCAACTGATTGACCGCAGCGGCGGGTTCGGCCTGTAGATCAAGTCTGCGGCCAAGGCGGATTGAATGTCTCGGGGGCTCTTCAGGCCGGGGTAATGCGATAAGCACAACGGCGTGCATTCATCAGAATGTGCTCCACGCGCTCGACCCGGGCTTGCAGAACCTGCTCGAACACATTCAGTTCGGCACGACAGAAACCCTGACACGCTGCGGCTGCCGCGCAGATCGGGCAATGGTTCTCGACTAACACAAAGGCTCCGTCCGGTTGCTCGCTCCACTCGGCCATATAGCCTTCGCGGACACGCAGGGCGGTGAGGCGTTTGACCCGCTCTTGGAGGGTCTCGGCGCCGGCCAGTTCTTGCAGGTACAAGGTGCGACTCTGCTGCTCGCGAACATCGATCAGACGATCGATGGCCTCGGGCCCGAAAGTCTCGCGCACGGTCTGCAAGAGCTGCACGGTCAGTTCCGAGTGAGTATCCGGAAACCGCGCATGACCGGCCGCCGTCAGGTGCCAGACCTGCGACGGACGCCCCACGCCTCGAGCCTCGGACCGGGCTTGCACCAGACCGCTGGCGGCCAGCTTGACGAACTGCTGGCGCGCCGCTTCCCCCGTGGTACCCAGCGCGCGTCCGGCATCGGCCGCCAACTGCGGGCCACGAGTCTTGAGCAGGTGAAGCAGTCGGTCGGCAGCCGACATCGACACTTCATCCTGGTTTTCCAAGTGTTTACTTGACAAACAGCGACCCCCGCAGCTTCAATATTTAAAGAATTTACTTGGTAAATCTAACCCAGGCCTTGAAAACAGGCAATTGACGCTCGCAATCCATCGGGTCGCGAGTCACAGCAGGAGGTTGTATGTCTACGCAAGGAAGCAGCTGGAGCGATTTACTCTCCGGAAAAAACGCCGCGCGATCCATCGCACTGTCGGGAGGCGTTGCGCTGCACGCGATCAATATTTACATCGCCACGACCATCCTGCCCTCAGTGGTCAAGGAAATCGGCGGGCTCGACCTGTATGCCTGGAACACCACACTCTTCGTCGTCGCGTCGATTCTTGGCTCAGCCCTGACGGCCAAAGTCCTGCAACACGCGGGGCCACGCGTCGCCTATGCCGTGGCCTCATTGTTATTCCTGGCGGGTAGTCTCATCTGTGCACTGGCACCGAGTATGCCGGTGATGTTGGTCGGACGCTCCGTTCAAGGCCTGGGCGGCGGCTTGGTGTTTGCGCTGTGCTACTCGATGATTCAGTTGGTGTTCGAAGAGCGTCTCTGGCCTCGGGCCATGGCCCTGGTCTCGGGTATGTGGGGGATCGCCACGCTGATCGGCCCGGCCATTGGCGGCATCTTCGCTGAAATGGATGCCTGGCGTTTAGCCTTTGGTGCGCTGGCACCTGTGACGCTCGCCTACATCGTGCTGACCAGCCGAGTGTTGCCCAAGCGCGACAAGAATCAACCACCCGCAGGCCGTTTGCCCGTACCGCAGCTGTTCCTGCTGGCTGCGGCAGTGCTGTCGGTTTGCGCCGGCAGCGCCTCATCACTTCCGACCTGGAACCTGCTTGGCATAGGCCTCTGCCTGCTGCTGGTGTTTTTCCTGGTGCGTCATGAATCAAGTACCCAAACCCGTCTGCTGCCCAAGGACGCCTTGCGCCTCAATACCCCGCTCTGCGCGCTGTACGCGACCATGGGGCTGTTGGTGATCGGCATGACCAGCGAGATCTTTGTGCCGTACTTCCTGCAAACCCTGCACGGGCAGACACCGCTGATCTCCGGCTACCTCGCAGCGCTCATGGCGGCGGGCTGGACGCTGTCTGAAGTGATGAGCTCCGGCTGGCGCGAGCGCGGCGTACGCCGTGCAATTATCAGCGGCCCGGTGTTCGTGCTGGTCGGGCTAATCATCCTGGCCATCGCCACACCGTTCAACAGCGGCGGAGACTGGGCGCTGCTCACGCCGATCTGCATCGCCCTGACGCTCGTCGGGTTTGGCATTGGCCTCGGCTGGCCACACCTGCTGACTCGGGTCTTGCAGGTGGCTTCGGCCGAAGATCAGGACTCGGCGGCTTCATCCATCACCACTGTGCAACTGTTCGCCACCGCACTCGGCGCGGCACTGGCCGGCATGATCGCCAACATGGCCGGACTCAACGACCCGACCAACGTTGAAGGCACCGCAAACGCCGCGCGCTGGCTGTTTGCGCTGTTTACCATTGCGCCGATCCTGGCGCTGGTGACCGCGGTGCGTTCGGCGCGTATTCGGCCGAACCTTTCTACGGCCTGAGGCGGCTCGCGCTTCATTCTAAAACCGGTATTGGCCGCCATTCTGTTCACTGTATGTTTCTTCTGCACGGACGCCTGGAATGAACCGGTACGTGAATGCGACATGGTTCTACTCCATGGTTTCATCAAGAAGAGCCAAAAAACACCCGAGTCTGACATGGCCACTGCCAAGCAGCGCAAAGCAAGACTATGAGGTACAGCGCATGAACAAACACATCGGATCTGACTTTGACGATTTCCTGGCCGAGCAAGGCCTTGCCGAGGAAGTCTCCGCAGCAGCGCTCAAGCGCGTCATCTCCAGGCAGATTGCCGAAGCGATGAAGCTGCAACGCGTCAGCAAAAAAGCGCTCGCTGAGCGGATGCATACCAGTCGTACGGCTGTGGATCGCGCGCTTGATCAAAATGACGCTGGCATGACGCTGGCCACTCTGGCCAGCGCTGCCCGCGCACTGGGTCAACGCGTAGAGGTTCGCCTCGTGCCTGAGCACGAAGAACATCGCGCATAATCCCGGTCCTTTGCCTGCAAGCCCAAGGACGGGAGGGAAAAGCTGATCCTCAGCGACTTCGCGCTGCTTTGCTGTATTCCGCTACGCGATAGCTGCGATTTGCTCGATGTGAATTTACAACGTATGGATGCGGAGCCTTCGCCCGCAAGCGAACGCGCTAAGCCATAGACACCGGGTCAGGGCCGCGACCTGCTCGGCGGTGAGGCTCACGTCGACAGACAGGTTCAGCTCGTTCTTGCTGGCGATGGCATTGTTCATCAGGTACTTGAACAGTGCTTCGTCCGAGGTCCGGCCATCGATGAAGCGCTGACCGGTACGGGACACCACCGCTTGCTGGATCAGCCGCTGTTCGTAGAAACCATCGCCCAGACGTTTGGCGCTTTTGTCCGGGTCGTAGCCGAGACCCGCCAGCAGGTAGTCCGAGCTCATGAACTGCTTGAGGTCGGTGAGCACCGGGTTGGTTTCGATCAGGTATTTCTGCGGATTGGAAGGGCTCGCGCTACTAGAGAAAAGGGGACCTCGCCTTCATCCTGTCCGGCAAACATGTCGACTATCTGCCTGACCATTTCACCCGCTCGTGGGAAGACAACGGTTTGCTCAAAACCGTCGGCCAACCGGAGTTGAGTTTTGAGGTGACCTTCCACCTGGCCCGACACCGCACGCAGGTGCCGGGCGATGCGCAGCTGGCGTTTGAAGAGGATTTGCTGACAGCGTTTGCACAGGTCGCCCCGTAGCAGCTGTCGAGCCCGCGAGGCTGCGTTCGAGGACGCAGTCCTCGCAAACCCTGCATACGCGGTTTACCCGAAAGAACATGTTGCTTGATTTTACGACCGCTGCGCAGCCGAACGCAGCCTCGCGGGCTCGGCAGCTGCTACGGGCGTTTAAGCTTGCCTACGCAGCCCCCGTCAGAGGCTACAACGCCTTGCGTCACGGCCTACACCTGCGCCAGAATCCGCCGGCTTGTGCGCTTTGGTCCTCGCCTCTATCGTTTCCGTGTCGCTGATTATCAGCGATCGGGTTTAGCAGCCCGGGTATTCTCTAGACGTACAGCGTCCACCGTTCATGAGCAGGTGTTTTTATGCCTGGCAGTTCATGTTATGGCGGCTTTGCGTGGGGCACTTCGGTGCGCCGGGTTCTAGAGTCCTGGTCTGCTAACCCGCGTACAGCCGCCACCCCTAATTCGTCTAGCAGCGATGTGTGGCAGCTCCACAACTCTAGGAGCATCACCATGTTCAAACCAACTCCAAATCCCCCCGAAACCGACCCCGTTTCCCCCTACGCCTCCCTCGACTCAAAAGAACTCCACGCCGCCGCGCACCGCGCGCTCGATCACTACCTGGTACTGCCTGAAACCAAGGCATTGTTAGCCGATCGACGCCCCGGCTGCATTTTCGTCATTGCCCCCGACGTCGACAGCGAAACCCTGCTGGCCCACGCCTGCGAAACCCTCGCCTCGGCCAACGTCATGGCCAGCGATCTGGCATTCGACCTCGACGGCCCCAAACGCAATACCGCACTGGCGATTCAACAGATGATCTCTTTAGCCGAACTGGCGGTGAATCGCGCACTGGATCACCTCGATCCACCTGAACCGGCGTAGTCGCCGGAGGTTGGGCAATGATCGCAGCCTTCGGCAACTCCTACGCGGGACACTTCATTCGGCGTAGCTGGCGCAGCCTGCGATCTTTTTGGCCTTCTCGGAAACATCCCGACAATGCTTTGCGTGACCCGGAACGTCTGAACGAACTAGCGTGACCAGACAAGCATTTTTATGGAGGGCAAAGGATTGCCTCTCGCTGCCAAAGGATGTCGCCTGCGCAAGGCGCGGTTTTCTGAATCAAGAAACGCGACACAGATTTATTTATTAGCTTCCAATGATGGGGCTCGCCCCTGTGTCTAGTCCTGAAATAGGTTTACACCTGTTTCAGGACTAGACACTTCAATGACGAGGCTCGCCTGTCTAGCCCTGAAACAGGTGTAAACCTTATTCAGGACGGGACAGACAGAGAGGCCGTAGTCATTCTTCAAGACATCCACGACAGCTTCGAAAAACTGCGCTTTCTGATTGGACAGCGCGAGCTGCTCTTCAAGTTCTTTGATGCGTTGCTCTGGCGTCAATGGTCGGTTTTTGTCGGGCATAGACCCCATCCTCGGCGAGCCAATGTATGTGCCTGGGCTCCAGTCTTGCCGACCATGCTTGCGTAACCACGTCAGAACGGTCGTCTTGCCTTGAATCCCGTAGCGCTCCTGAGCCTCTTTATAACTCAACTCGCCTTTTTCGACCTGGTCGACGACCGACAATTTAAAGGTCAGCGTGTAGTCTCGCTGACTGCGCCTTTTTCCTGCTTCCATTACGTCCTCCTGAAAATAGATCAGAAGGTGTAAACCTTATTCAGGACGGGACACCGCTAACAAATAAATCTTTCCCCTTTTCTTGACCCAACAGCAAATGGCTGACACCGTGAAATCTATATCACCCAGCTAAAACGCTATGAATCCGGTGAAGCCCAACCATCGCTTGAGGTACTCAAGAAGGTGGCCGTGGCCTTTAACGTCTCCACCGATTGGCTGGTGTTTGAAGAAAACGAGCGCGAGCCGCAGAACGAGCTAAAACTCAAATTTGAAGCTGTGGTGCAAATGGACGAGGACGAACGCCGCTCTGTGCTCGCCCTACTCGATGCGATGATTTTGAAACACCAGACAAAACGATTTTTTGTACCCACTCCAGAGTCAAAACAGCAACCATGAACAGCAAACAGCTCAACGAAGTCAGTAAGTTTCTCAGCTATGTATTGCGACATGAACCGCAGTCCATTGGACTTCAGCTAGACATGGAAGGCTGGGCAGAAATTGATTTCTTAATTGCAGGCGCCGCTAAGGAAGGGCGTATTTTAAATCGAGAACTGATCCTGACTGTGGTCAGCAGCAGCGATAAAAAGCGTTTTGCTATTTCTAACGACGCGCAATACATTCGCGCCGTGCAGGGCCATTCAACTGAAAGCGTAAACCTTCAGTATATTGAGAAAGAGCCGCCCGAGTTTTTGTACCACGGAACAGCAACTCGCTTTCTAGAGTCAATTCAGAAAAAAGGATTAATTGCGGGTTCTCGCCATCACGTGCATTTATCACAAGACATGGCCACTGCCGCATCGGTGGGACAGCGATATGGAAAACCTGTAGTGCTAAAAATTGAAGCCCTGCAAATGTACCAGCAGGGCTTCAAGTTTTTTCAGGCTGAGAATGGCGTATGGTTAACGAGTCACGTCCCCATTTTTTTTATACATCAGGAATAGCCTTCGTCTCCGACCCGATCAGCCTTATAACGAGCAGATTCTTCTTTGGCAGCACTAAACCATTCAGAAAAACCAGAGTAAGAAAAGTTATCCCAAGGACTTGATTTCGGCCTTGAGTAATCATAAATCCGAACACTTGAATCCCCCCCCTTGCCTCCATCAAAGCAAGCGAGAACTACCCAGCCATCATTATACAATCCAGACTCATCTTGAATAATTGCAAATGGAACCAGAGCAGTCCCTGGAAATTTCAAAAGCATAGAACCATAATAAAAGAGAGAGAGCGCCATATCTTTCGTTAGAAAACGCCAAGGCGCTATATCTATCTCACCAGCCAAAACCACATTTAGATAGTCCGTAGGAAGTTGAAAGCCATCTGGCAAAATTGGAAGTTCATACAAAAAAGGCTTCATCATTTCCCGCCTCCAGAAATACGTGGTGGCTCTGTTGAACCGTAAGGATTGGAAGCAGAAAAACCTCCTGACTGTTTATTTATACGGCCAGTTATTGCCTCTCCCCAAGTATCAAAATTCTGCCACCCTCTCGCCTCTTGAATAGCGGGCGTCAATGGATCGTCAAATCCACGAACGCTAGCATTCACGTCAATCCCCGCTTCTCTGGCAGCAGCAATTCGAGTGTTGTCCATACTAGTCAGCTTACCATCCGGCATTTTCACGACATCAACCGGATCACCTTTCCAGCCATTGGTTTTCATGCTCTGGACTAAATCGTCGTAGGTGTAGTTCGTGCCAGAAATCCGATCTGTCTTGTTAAACGAAACAGTATTCTGCGAGAAGCGAATATCATCAGCAGCATAAGTTGCTGCATTGCCTACACCTTTTGCAACATTTCTATCTACTAAAGCACCGGCTTCGGCGTCTGTGAAGGCACTGCTCGGATTCAGATTTCTCGATACAGGTCCTTTTGCACCCGCCCCAACCTCAGCCAGCTTTCCAACCCGACCCGCTGGCAACAGATTGATTGCCATCTGCGCATCATATTTGGCTCGAACCGCCGCGCTAGCAGCCGTGTCGCCCTGCAGCTGATACAGATAGGTCAGTATTTCTACGTCATTCTTATTCTCGCGATAGCTGCTCCACAGCCTATCGGGGCTCGCCATCGAGAACAAGAGACCGTTTGCGATCTGGCTCGTTGTATCCGCGGGGTGGTTGAAAAGACTATTGCCCAGCGCCCAGAAATTGGCCGCTGCACCGGTAGTAGCATCCCAATAGCCCTGTGCCGAACCCGTGAGAACACCTGCGGTATAGGCACCAAAACCGTCACGGAAATTCAGATTTTTGTCATAAAAATCCTGGTTACGATAGCTCTCAGCTGTTGGTAAAAAATTGAAGTTAGGGTTCAGATATTCGCCGTTAAGGCGGTTATCCGCATACGCTTCCGGGTGAGTGACGCTGTAATTTTGAAGCAGCCGAACGGTTTCTTCAGGGGTGTAGCTCTTTTTGTCACTGAGCAGTGGAAAACCGTTGACCGTCGCAGTGACATCGTAGGTATCCGCCAACGGCGCTAATGCAAAACGAAAAAGGGGACAGATTTATTTATTAGCTTCCAATGACGAGGCTCGCCCCTAACAAATAAACCTGTCCCCTTTTCTTCTTGTAGCGTCCCATGCAGTCTTTTGTATGCCACGTTGAGCCATCAATGCTTCGAGGGTGCTCCTCCTTGTTGCACAGCAATCTGCTGGGCTATATCTGCACCACCAACTCCATCAGTTCGGCCAGACCAAAAAAATGCCTCACTTGAATTAGTCGATATGTCTTTTGCACCAACATGCAACTAACGCCAATAGAGTTAACGCTTATCCTTCTCCGGCAGCCAGCCCTCTTCAATTCTCTGGACTAATAACGTGTCATTCCATGTTCCACGGATAGGGTACTCCCTCTGCTCTTGTGTTATTTCGCCAACTTTCCACTCTCTCTCTCCGTTCCAAAACCACCAAGCATCTACACGCCCAGTCGAAGGATTTACTACTCCTGCACGGAAGGTCGGTGTCTCCTGAGAGTGCTCTGGAATAGCACACCCCTTAGCCTTGTGGATAATCCCCTGCTTCAGAGCTGCCGAGACAGGAAAAAAAACCCAGAAATTTGTTTTTTCCCCCACCAGGACATCCAAATCTGGCACCTCATTATACGTACCTGGCAAGACACGGATTAATGAGCCCATCGGAGGTATTTTTTTCACAAACTGGAAATATGCTTTTCCACTCGTAGTAGCGATGGCAAATACATCTCCAATTTTTATCATTATTCGAACCCTGGATATCCAACTGTTTTCAAAAGAGCCGCGCCCCTAGTGAGAGACTCCGCATAAATCGGATTCGCTGTAGAGATGCTGTTGATTTTGTTGATCAATGAGCCACCATCTTTACCTAAGCCGTTGTACTCGATTAGCACCTGCTCAACTGCTCTCGCATCACTGCGAGATATATTCTGAAGACCTGGTATTGCATCAATCTCAATGCCTTTCTGGGATAAGTGTGCCGCTGACCGTGCTTCAAGATTATCGGTAATACCAACATATTGCACGGTACCGTCTTCTGCCGTTGAAGAGTAAACAGCGGTCTTGCCTGGATTCGGCACCACATCTTTTGCACCGCTTGCAGCTCCTGTTACCGCTGCGCCCTCTGCACCATCTACTGCAGCAACCCCTTTAGAAGCACCTATCGCGCCTCCAAAGCCGCCACTCAAAACTGCTCCCGTGACCTGCTGATTGTTTCCTAGCACTGCCTTATGCTGCGCCAAATCATAATCGCTTTGATTGGAATCCTGAAACCCCTGCAAGATTCCGAGACTTTCTTTACTCAGCCCCTGCGGATTATCTTGAAAGGCTTGATCCAGCGCATTGCTGCCCCCTTTCACAGCATCGTATTGAGGACCGCACTCTTCGAATGAACAACCTAATACGGCAATCCCCGCGCTCATGTCGCTAAGGGTTTGGTATTTAACCTGAACGTCAGTCCGGCATCCTGCGGCATCAGCCTTACCGTCACAACCGGCCAGAGCCTTTACAAGGTCATCCACTTGCTGATGATTGAGAAAATTGAAAGTGGTTGCGTTTCCTGCAATATCAGAGCCTTGCTGAAGGTTACCACCCACGGCTCCAGCGGCTACCACCCCGACTATCTGCGAGTACGCCACCAACAGTTGCGGGTTCTGACCCGCCGCCTTGACCAAATAAGGCAGTAATGCCTCGTTTGCGCCCGCCGCCAAAGCTCCCGTTTCAAATTTTCCACCTTCAGCTTCGCTCAGTAGCCCACCCACTAAAGCATGAAGCGCAATTTTTTCCGGACTACCATCCGCAGCCCCTACCGTAAGGTCACCCACGGCATTGAAGGCGAGAGCTTGCAACGTGCTTTCTGCGGCACTGGACAATGCATTGCCCAAATTGTCTTTTAGACTTCCCCCTTGGACGGCTGTCTGCGCAGTCGCTTCAAATGCCTGCTGCGCTGCCGTATAACTCAAGAACTGACCGACGCCTACCGGGTTGCTCAGATCAAAGCCATGGGTCGCTTTGCCAATATCGTCACCGGTAACGCCAAATGCATCGTTAAGCATACCTGCCGTAAATCCAGCGGTTAGGCCTGAGATGGCATAACCTTTTATGGCATTACTACTAAACGTATCTTTAAACGTTGCACCAAGATCCCCTTTATTACTGATCGCGCTATTTATAGCGACATTTTCCATACCGACAAAAACAGCATCGGCAACAGCAGTGGTAACGGCACCGGTCGCTCCGACTAAAGCGGCCCCAGCGCCTCCGGTTACAACTGCCAGTAGAATCGCAAGAATGAGTTGGGACCCAGCCCCCAAGCCAGAATTTTCATACTTGAAGCTATTGTGAATCTCCTGCACCTTTCGCCAGTCCACGTCGCCCCGCGCTTCGGCATCTTTCAACCAAACCAGGCTTGGGTCGGCCTTCACCATCGCGTCGATGGTTTGCGAAACGGTGTTTTGGTCGATCTGCTTGATATCGATGTTCAGGCCATTGACGGCGTTGATGACCGTCTGCCCTTTCGCCGTCAACTCGCTCTGACGCAACGTTTCATCGGTACTGCCCTCGCCCGACATCGACATCCAGGCCATGTCGCTGTCGCTCTTGCTATGGTTCTCCTGATGCAGGTCCTTCACTGCCTCAAAGGTGATGCCGCCACCGCTGTCGAAGGTCAGGTCGTTGCCGCTTTGGAGCTTGGCGCCCTGGTACAGTTGGTCGCCGCCGCTCTTCAGCGTCAGGTTCCCACCCGAGGTGATTGCGCTGCCGATGTTGGTGACCTGGGTCACTTCGTCGTGCTGGGTCTGCTTGCTGCCCCAACTGCCATCTTTCTCCATGTCGTACAGCGAGTAGTCGCTGTTTTGCGCCGCCAGCACGTTCAGTTTCCCACCCGCCACCAGGTAGGCTTCGCCCCCGGCGTTGACCTTGCTGGAGACCAAGGTCAGGTCCTGGCCGGCACTCAACGCCACGTTGCCACCGGCCGTCAGTGAGGTGGACACCTGATGGACGTGGTCTTCCTGGCTTGTCACCGTTTTATTCTGGAAGTACGAGTGCGATTCGTCCGCCGCCGAGGCCAGGGTCAGGTTGCCGCCGGCTGCCAAGGCGACGTCGCGCTTGGCGTCGATCTGGCTGGCGATGGCCGTGAGGTCACGGCCGGCGCTGATGCTCAGGTCCTGCCCTGTCGTCACGCTGGAACCGTACTGGGTGATCGTCTGATCGCGGCGGTCGGCGCCGTAGTTGTTACTGACGATTTGCTGGACCGAGGTGAGGTTGACGTCACGCCCGGCCTGGATGGTGGTGTCGGCAGTGCTGCTCAGGACGCCACCGGTGTTGTTGACGTCGCGCCCGGCGCGGATGGTCAGGTTGTTCGCCGCTTCGATGCGCGCCGCACTGTCGACAAAATCGCGCTGCTGGGTGTAGCCATTGCCGCTGCTTTGGTGGCTGGTGACGGTACGCTCGTTGATCACATCACCATTGACCGCCGTCAAACTCACATCGCGCCCGGCAATGATGCCCCCGGCCTTGTTGGTGAGGGTGTTACCCGCCAGCAGGTCCAGGCGATTACCGGCTTCGACCAGGCCGCTGTTGACCAGGTTGTTGCTGGCGACAGCGGACAGGTTGTTGCTGGCGCGCAGGGTGCCGGCGTTGTTCAGGTCCTTGCCGGCGATCAGGGTCACGTCGCTGCCCTGGATCAGGGCGCCGTTAGGGGCCAGGCGGTTGTTGGCGTTGGCCAGGTACAGCACCGGTACCAGGACGGTCTGGCCGTCGACGACTTCACTTTCCATCCAGACGATGTCGTGGGTCAGCGCGGCGACCTGTTCGGCGGTGAGGCTCACGCCGACGGACAGGTTCAGCTCGTTCTTGCTGGCGATGGCGTTGTTCATCAGGTATTTGAACAGCGCTTCGTCCGAGGTCTGGCCATCGATGAAGCGCTGACCGGTACGGGACACCACCGCTTGTTGAATCAGCTTCTGCTCGTAGAAACCATCGCCCAGACGTTTGGCACTTTTGTCCGGGTCGTAGCCGAGACCTGCCAGCAGGTAATCCGAGCTCATGAACTGCTTGAGGTCGGTCAGCACCGGGTTGGTTTCGATCAGGTATTTCTGCGGGTTGGAAGGACTCGCGCTGCTCGGCAGGCCTTGAACCCGGGCGATATTGAGCGGGCCAGAGACCGGGCCCAGCGTAATCGGGCTCGGTTGCCCACCCGGCAGTGACTGCTGGCGCTGCGCGGCGCTGATGCTGGCGCCACCCATGGTCCAGCTTTGCGGACCCGTGCTGGCTGGCGCGCTGGTGCTCGCGGCGCTCAGGCGAAACAGACCGTTCTGGCCGCTCGGCAGGCTGAAGCCTGGCAACGCCGTGGGGTTGACTTGTTGCTGAGCCAGGTTGGGCGGCAGCTGCGCGTTGATCTGAACCCGCGTGGCATAGGTACTGCCGGCACTGGTGTCGGTGTTGGTGTGGCCGGCGGTGACATAGGCGTAATAAGCCCGGACGACGCTGTTATTGATGTTCTGGGCAGCATTGAGATTGACACTGCCGCCCGCCTGGATCACCGCGTCGTAGGACTGACCGCCCGTATTAGTGGTCGTGCTGGTTTGAGAGAGCAGGCCGCCGCCCATCCAGCCGAGAAAGGTACTCAGGTCCGCGTCAACCGTGGCCGAAGGCGTCGGGCTGTTCTTGGCGTTGAAATCTGCAGCCGCCGCCGTTGCCTGGCCGATCTGCGTCACGAAGTTCCAGTACTTGCGCGCGGTCGTAATGTCCTGGGCTTGCAACCCGTTGTTGTTGATGGTTGTGGCATTCGCGGTCAGGTTGCCGCTGGCGGCGATGGTGCTGCTGGTGTTATTCAGCGTCTGCGCATTGATCAGGAGATTCGCGCCACTGGTGAGACCGGACGCCGCCGAGCTGTTTGTCACCTTCAGGCTGTCGGTTTCGTCGACTTCCCACAATCCATTGATGCCGCCCCAGTCGCGCTCATCGCAACCGGCGATCGGTATCTGCGCACACGGCAACTGGGTGATGGTCGCCGCAGTTTTTGTGTGATCGGTGTATTGCAGAACATCCATGACGTTGTTGACGGTCATGGCGTTGATGGTCAGGTTCTGCGCGCTCTCGATGCTGCCTGAGCGGTTGTCCACCAGGTCCGCCATGCCCCCCTGCGAATCCCGGCCGATCAGGACGTTGCCAAAGCCGTACACCTGCGCATAGGAGTTAGTGAAACTGCTGGCCAGCAGTTTCATATTCCCACCGCTGGAGATCAAACCGCCGCTGTTGAGCAATGCGCCGGTTGTGAGCGTCAGGTCTCCACCGGCCCCCAATGTCCCGAAGTTCCTCACACCTCCCGCCGTTACCGTCATTGCGGCCCTGGAGGTCAGCCGACCGCCATTGTCCAACTGGCCGCTGACATTGATCGTGGCGTTTCCCCCGCTCGCGATGGTCGACGTCACGCTGCTGAGGCTCACTTGCGCGGCACTCAGGCCAAGGGTCCCCTGGCTACTGAGACGGCCAGCGCCCCAGTAAGCACCACCCAGGCTCAGGTTCAGGTTGCCATCACTGGCAAGCAACCCGTCGTTGAGCCAGTTGACCCCGCTACCCGTGAAACTGTCGGAGGCCAACAGTTGGCCGCCAGCAGTTTGTGTGAAGCTGTTGACGTTGACATTCAGGCGCCCGGCCTGGACCACGCTGCTGTTGGTCCAGCTGTCGGCGTTGAGGGTCAGGCCGCCTCGGGTGACGAGGGTGCCGCCGGCGCTGATGACGTTCGCAGTAGAGATGTCGAAGGTGCCAGTGCCGACATGCAGCAGGCTGCCGCCGGTGTTGAGGAAGCTGCCGGCGCCGAGGGTCAGGTCGGTGTTGGCGGTTTCGATAGTACCGTTGCGGTTGTCGAACAGGCCGCCGATCTGGAAGTTGGTCAGGCCACTGGTGCCCAGGGCGCGCAGTTGGCCGGTCTGGTTGTCGATACTGGCGGCCTTGATCGCCAGGGTGCTGTCGCTTTCGATGATGCCCAAGCGGTTGTTGAGGGCGCCGCTGAGGGTCAGGTCGATCTGGCTGCCGGCGATCTGGCCGTCGTTGCTGCCGCTGTTGTCGAAGTTGTTGCCGGTGACGCTGACTCGACCTGTGGCATAGAGGCCGCCGTTGCGGTTGTCGAAGTCTGCGGTGCGAATGAGTGCATCACCGGTTTGCGCGGAGATGCGCCCGCCGTAGTTGTCGATACCGGCCAGCGCGGTGATGTTCAGGCTTTTCGCCTGGGTGATGCCACCCTGGCGGTTGTTGTTCAGGTCGTAGCCGTTTTTCAGCACGCCGGTGATGTGCGCAGTAAAGGCGCCTTGCAGGCTGGCCAAGGTACCGCCACGGCTGTCGACATTACCGGCATTGAGGGTCAGGTCACCGCCTTGGGCAATGATGCGGCCGCTCTGGTTGTCGATGTCACCGGAGGCCGTCAATCCCAGCGCGCCCTGGCTTTGCAGCGTGCCTTTGCCGTTGGCCAGACTGGCGGCTTGCAGTTGCAGGTCGGCGTTCTTGCTGTAAATCAGGCCATCGGCGTTGTTCTGCACCGCGCCCGTGGCGGTGAGCAGGAGTTGACCGCTGGCAGCGACGGTCCCGCGCTGGCTGTTGTCGAGGCCGCCGGTGAGCAAGGTCATCAGGTCCTGGCTGACGAGTTGGCCGCCCTGGTTGTTGATCTGGCTTGCGCGCTGGATCACCAGCGGACCGGCGCTGGCGAGTTTGCCGTTGGTGTTGGTCAGCGCCCCGAGCAGGTCGAGGGTGACCGCGCCGTTACCGGCCAGGCTGCCGGCGCTGTTGTCCAGCGCGCTGCCGGTGACGCTCAGGCCCTGTTGCGCATTGATCGCGCCCGCGGCGTTGCCGAGGGTCATGGCTTGCACGACGAGCGCCGCGCCACTGTCGATCAGGCCGCTCTGACTATTGTCCAGCAGGCCGCTGACAGTCAGTGTCTGACTCGCACCGCTGGACAGATTGCCCCCACGGTTGTCGAGGCTGGCGGCGTTGACGGTGAGCGCGTTCTGGCTGACCAGTGCGCCTGCGCCACTGTTGAACAGCGCGCCGCTGACGTTGACGCCCACCGCACCGTTGCGGCTGGAGAGCGTACCGTTGTTGCGGTTATCGAGGCTCGCGGCGCTGACGTCGAGCCCCTGCCAACCGGAGATCAGGCCATTCTGGTTGAGCAGGCTGCCGGTGGCGTTCAGGCTGAGCAGGTTTTTGCTGATCAGTTTGCCACCGCCGTTGTCGAGGGTACGACCGGCCAGGGTGAAGCTCTGGCTGCTGGACACCTCACCACCCTGGTTGTTCAGGTCACGCAGGTGGTTGATGGTCAGTTGGCCAGCGGTGGTGATCAGGCCCGCCGCGTTGTTCAAATCGCCGCTCACGCCGGTAAAGTCGAGAGCGATCGCGCTGCCGAGCAATGAACCACTCTGGTTGTTCAGGCCCGCACTGCTGATGTTGAGCAACGTGGCGGCATTGATCAGCCCCTGGTTCTGGTTAGTGAGCTGGCCATCGACGTTCAGATTGAGGTCGGCGAGGCTGGTCAGGGTGCCGCCGCTGTTGTCCAGGCTGGCGACGTGACTGTCGACACTCGCCGCCGCGATCAGTCCTTTGACGTTGGTCAGGGCCTGATTGATGCGCAGGGTCAGCGCCTGGCTGCTGAGCAGTTTACCGTTGCTGTTGTCGAGGTTATTGGCGGTGACCGTGAAGGCCTGGGGGCTGGAGATTTCGCCGTTCTGGTTGGCAACTCCGTTGAGATTTTTCAGCAGCAGAATCGGTGCATTGATCAGACCGTTCTGGTTGTTCAACTGGCCGTTGTTCAGGTCCAGACTCAGGCTCGTGTTGCTGAACAATTGACCGCCCTGCTGATCCAGCCCGGTGACACTGGCGGTCAGTGCGTTGACGCTGGCGATGCGGCCATTGTCCTGGTTGGTGACTTGCCCGGCGTTGAGATTCAGGGTGCTGCCGCTGTTGAGATTCCCGGCGTGGCTATTGTCGAACGCGCCGGTAGTAATGCTGACGGCGCCCTTGCCGCTGATGCTGCCCGCCAGGCTGTTGTCGAGGCTGGCGCTGTGCAGATCGATGCCACCGTCGGTGACCAGTTGACCGCCCTGGTTGTCGATCAGCCCTGCGCTGGTGAGGCTCAGTTGCCCGGCACTGGACAGGCTGCCCAGGCGGTTGGCCAGGCTGGCGGCACTGACCGTGAGCAGCCCTTCGCTGCTGAGCAGGCCGGCGTTGTTGGTCAGGTCGCCCGTGAGCGTGACGTTGAGGTCTTGCTGGCTACGCAGGCTGCCCGCGCTGTTGTCCAGGCTGATACCCGACAGGCTCACAGCGGTTTTGCCCGAGAGCAGGCCTTTGGTGCCGTTGACAATATGGTCGACGGTGAGGCTCAGCCCTTGCCCGGCGATCACCCGACCGCTGTCGCTGTTGTCCAGTTGGCGACCGGCCAGTGCCACGCCGACCGTACTCGACAGCTCGCCGCCGCGGTTATCGATAGCGTCAACCTTGACTTGCAGCGCCTGGGTCGCGCCGACCAGGCCATTCTGGCGGTTGTCCAGGGTCGATCCGCTAAGACCGAGCGTGCCTTGGGCAATCAGTTGGCCGTTCTGGTTGTTCAGGGTAGTGACTTGGGCGTTGAGGTTGCCCTTGGTGGCGATCTGGCCGGTGCTGTTGTCGAGGTTGCCGACGCTCAGTTGTAAATCACCGTCAGCGATCAATACGCCACTCTGGTTGCTGAAGTCGCCGAGCACACTCAAGCCCAGGCCGCCGGCGCTGCTGATCAGGCCTTGGCTGTTGAGTAGTTGGTTGGCGTTCAGGTGCAGGCTGTTGCTGGTGAGCACCCGGCCCTTGTTCTGGTTATCCAGGGTCCCGGCCGTGATGTTGGCGCTTTGCTGCGCGCTCAAGGTGCCACCCTGGTTGCTCAGGGTTTGCGTGGTGGTGACGCTCAGGTTGCGGCTGGCGACCACGCTGTGGCCGCTGTTGTTGAGGTTTTGCGTGCTCAGGCTGACGTCGCCGTTGGTGTTGCGGCTGGTGTCGGCGTTGACCCCGGCTTCAATGATGCCGCTGTTGGTCAACTGGCCGCCGCTGCTGAGGCTGATGCTGTCCCGGGCCGCGAGGCTTTGCTGGTTGTTCAGCGCGCCCTGGGTCTGGACGTTGAGCGCCGTGCCAGCATAGACCGGGCCCTGGGCATCGAGGCTGACGGCTTTGACCGCGACGGCGCCGGCAGCTGAGGTCTGGGCCATGCTCAGATGGCCGTTGGCATCGATCTGGATATCACCGCCACTGGCGGCCAGGTTGCCCGCCAGCCGAACCCCGACTCCGGCTTCGGTGCCCACCAGTTTGATCACCCCGGCGTACATCCCGCCCAAAGCCTGGGAGTCGATGGCCAGTGCCGGTGCATCAGCGGAGCTGGCGGCGCGCGGCGTGGCGTTGAGGCTTTGCGCGTCGACGTCATTGCGCCCGGCGACGATGGTGAGGTTGTTGGCCTGGATCTGGGCGTTGATCTTCGCGCTGCGGGTGATGATTTCGAAGCGGTCGATGTTGTTGGCGTTGAGGCCCGCGCCGTCAATCGAGACGCTGCCCTGATCGACCTGAAAGTGATCGAGGCCACCCGCGTTGCCCAGCACTGGCTTGCCGGTGGTCAGGGTGACACGCGGGGTGTTGATGAAACCGCAACCGTTGCAGCCGATGCCATACGGGTTGGCAACGATCACTCGCGCCGACTGCCCCGCCACTTCGGTGTAACCGTTGAGTTGGCTGGGGCTGCCGCCGTTGACTTCGTTGAGGATGGTTTGCGCGGCGACCCGGTTGGTCATGTTCGGGTTGCCGACGATGATCCCGCCCAACTGCGTCGCCCCGGTCTGCGCCGCGATGTTGTTGAGAATCACACCCTGGGTGCCGACGTTGTAATCGTGAAACTGGTTATGCGACAGACCCGTAGCGTTGGGAGTCGCGATGTTGATGATCGGCACACCATTACCCGCCTGCCCGAGGCTGGTCCCCGGCGCGCTGACCACGATCCCATCCGCCTGGGCCAGCAACGGCTGCCAGAACATCGCGTTGGCCAGGATGAACGCCAACCCGCGTTTCGGCATGCCCCAGAAGTGCTCACGGTTTTTCAGGGCAGCAGAAGGCTGGCGAGCCAGGAAGGCAAGGTGGCGAACGTCCATGTCAGAGGTCTCAGGAAAACGCGAAAATTAGAGGAAGAAATCCAGGCGGAAATAGATCGGCGCTTCGCGCTCGGTCAGGGCATCCGGCCATTCAAGGGAGTGGGCGAAGGTCACGCTGGCGGCCACGTGCTGACCACGGACGGGTCTCCAGCGCAGGTCATTGCGCCAGTAGGAGCGGCGGCCTTACCCGGCAGCAATACCTTGAGTTCTTCAAGGCGCTGGCGCTGCTCTTTGAGCAGGCGACTATGGCGGTCGCAGATCAGGTCCTGTTCGCCTGGAGTGGGAGCGGCGTGGGCCGGAGTCAGTGGACTCAGACAGGCCAGCGCAAGCAGCAGGTAGCGGCCCCTCATCCCGAGCGTCAAGCAGAGCATCTTCAATTCCCTGAGAAATGGCCTGATGCCATCATTAGGGCGGCGATACTATGCTGGCATTATGATGGCGTCAATTTTTCTACTCAATAATTATGTGTAAATATGTCGGCACACCATTTTGGTGCAAAAAGCACTCAGGGAACGGTGATCGATTCCACCCGACCTTAGCTCAGCGCGTAGCTGAACCAGCCACCTCACCGGCCCCATGTTTTCATTGCCCGCGAATCACTGGCAGTTGAGTGGACACGACGATGGTGAGAAAGCACTACGGAAGATGAATACCGAGAGACACCAAGAGCATGGCGGGTGCGGGCCTGATCCAGATGGCTGCGGGCATTGTTCAGGGCTTCTTCGCCCTTGTTGCCCAAAACGTGGCCGACGATGGCCAGCAGTATGGTGCCGTTGTAGGCACCGAAGCCCCCCCTGCGCTAGCCGCCTGAGCCTGATGCGAGAAGTGCCGCCTGCCCGGCCAGCAGTTGCCCAAGCTTGCGGCCACTGAACCGGATCTGCGACAGGCTCAGGGCGGTGAACCCGATCATCACCGCCGCCGGCCGTCGCACCTCCTGACAGAATTCGCTGACCGGTTGCAAGGCCAGCCCGATGGCGCTGGCACGGCAACAGAAGTCGGATTCGTCGCTGCCCGCAGGCAACTCCAGGACGAAGTGCAGACCGGCATGTTGCCCGGAAACCGAATAACCTCCCGGCGCCTCTTCCGCCAAGCAGGCCAGCAGCGCGTCACGGCGCTCCTGATAGGCCTGGCGTGCCGAGCGCAGGTAACGCACGAACGCCCCGCTCCTCATGTATTCCGCCAGCGCCGCCTGCTCGGTGACCCCAACGGAGCGGCCGGTGGTCTGCAGGGTAGCCAGCAGGCGATTGCGCAATGCCCAGGGAACCAACATGAAACCGAGGCGCAGCCCGGCGAACAGGGTCTTGTTGAAGCTACCGCAGTAGATCACCCGGTCATTGCGGTCCAGGGCCTTGAGAGCCGCCAATGGCGCGCTGTTGTAGTTGAATTCGCTGTCGTAGTCGTCCTCCACCACCCAGGCATCGGTCCGGCTGGCCCAGTCCAGCAGGGTCAGGCGCCGCGACACCGAGAGGGTCACCCCCAGCGGCGACTGGTGCGCGGGCGTGACATAGATCAGCCGGGCGTCGCTGTGCCGGCGCAGCGCCCCATCGTCGATGCCGTCTTCGAGGACCGGGATATACACCAGCCGCGCTCCGGCCATGGAGAAGATCCTTTTCGCCGACAGGTAACCCGGATCTTCGACACACACCTTGTCGCCCTGCGTCACCAGGCTGCGGGCCACCAGATCCAGGGAGTGGCGAATGCCCGTGGTCACGATCAGGTCGTCCGGCGTGCAGCGGATGCCACGGTACTTGGCCAGGTAATCGGCAATCTGTTCGCGCAGGGCCAGCACGCCGCCCGGGTCCGGCGAACAGAGCAACTGCGCCGAGGCTTCGGCCATGGCCTTGGCCACCGCCCGCGACCACACGCGAATGGGGAACAGCGCCGGGTCCGCCAGGCGCGCCACGAAGGGCAGCCCCACCCTGACCGCGGTCTCCAGCGGCGGTGCTGCTGGCGTCTGCTGCTCCCGCGCCAGGAGGGCCGTCCGGGCCTGCGGCGCGCGGATAAAGAGATCGGGCACCACCGCACCGACCCGGGTTCCCGAACCCGACACCCGAGTCACATAACCTTCGCTGCGCAAGCGGTCGAAGACCGTTTCCACCGTCCCCCGGGACAGCGACCAGCGCTGCGCCAGGGTCCGCGTAGAGGGCAACTGGCTACCGGCGGGCAGGAGTTTTTCCAGGATCGCGCCGCGCAATGCCTCATAGGCGCTTTCTTGTTTGGTCAACACCCGACTGCCATCGCTCAGGCTGCAGGGCTGGGGCAGATCAAGGGGAACGGAAACCTTTCCTCGGCTCATAGTGGTCCAGTCGAAATACTGATTAATGGCTCTAAGAATTAGACCACAAAGCGCCTAACGTCGCGGCCCTGTAATGGATACCCGAGAGCGACATGGCTTCTACAACAAAACACCACCGAATTCACCCTCGCGGTCATTGCTGGCGGTGGCACCTGCCGCTCCCCTCGCCTCGCCATTGCTCGCCCCTACGGAGTAACCCATGCCTGTAAAATCTCATCTGGCGCCCTGGATCTGGTCGGCGTTGTTGCTGGCGATCGTCTGCCTGCCACGCGTCACTATCGACATCTACCTGCCCTCGTTGCCGGCGATGGCCGATGCCCTGCATGCCAGCGATGCCCAACTGCAACTGACCCTCACCCTGTACATGGTCGGGTACGCCTTTTCGATGCTGATCGGCGGCCCGCTCTGCGATCGTTTTGGCCGGCGGCCGGTGCTGATCGGCGGCACGGCGCTGTACCTGGTGGCGACCCTGGCGTGCGTGCTCGCCCGCGATGTCGAGGTGCTGATCGTCGCCCGCATGCTCCAGGCCCTCGGTGGCTGCTGCGGCACGGCGATCGGCAGGGTCATGGTCCGCGACCGTTTCGACCGCCATGAACAGACCCGCCTGCTCAGCCGGATCTCCATGGGCATGGCCATTTCGCCGATGGTGGCCCCGATTATCGGCAGCCTTATCGAAACCGCCTTCGGCTGGCGTGGGGTGTTTGTGATCCTGACCGTGATTGCCGCGCTGACGCTGATCCTGATCAGCCTGCTGCTGCCGGAAACCCGTCCGCCCGCCCAGCCCGATACGCGCCAGCAAGGCACCCTGCGCATTTACGCGCGGCTGCTGCGCGACCGCTATTTCCTGCGCTACTCCTTGGCCATAGGCTGCGTGTATTGCACCTACTTTCCGTTTATCGCCGAGTCCTCGTCCCTGCTGCAACGCACCCTGCACCTGTCCTCGATGGAATATGCCCAAGTGTTCGCCGTCACCGTGGCCGGTTATGTGCTGGGTTCCAATCTGTTCCGCCGCCTGTCCGTCAGACACGACGCCGATACCCTGATCGGCTACGCCATCGCCCTGAACCTGGTGGGCTCGTCGCTACTGATCATGGCCACCCGGCTCTGGCCCGAGGCGGTGCTGTCGATCGTCTGCCCGATGATGCTGATCATGCTCTCGGTGGGTATCGCCATCCCGGCCTGTCAGCTGGCGGTACTGCAACCCTTCTCGGCCATTGCCGGCACCGCTTCCGGGCTGTTTTTCTTTATCCAGATGACCATGACCGCGGTGTGCGGCTTCGTCACCGGCAAACTCTCGGATGGCAGCGTCTACCCGATGATGATCATGACCTCGATCTACAGCATCAGCTTCTGCCTGGTCTGGCTGCTGTTCAAATCAGAGACTGCCCCGCTGGAGGAGGCGCTGGGCGAACGCTGAAGTGGCGTTGGGTATGTGACAAACAAAACGCCAGAAACGAAAAAGCCCCCGTAACTTTTCAGCTACGGGGGCTTTTTCTATGTATGGCGGAGAGATAGGGATTCGAACCCTAGGTACCGGTGAAGGTACAACGGATTTCGAATCCGTCCCATTCGGCCACTCTGGCATCTCTCCAACGGCGCGGATCATAACAGCACATTCACCGGAAGCGAACCCCCTGAGTGAAATTTTTCCGTGCTATCAGATGCTTGCGTCGATTACAGCGGTACGCCGAGGCGCTTGGCGACTTCTTCGTAGGCTTCGATGACGTCACCGAGGCCCTGACGGAAGCGGTCCTTGTCCATTTTCTTGCCGGTGGCCTTGTCCCACAGACGGCAGCCGTCCGGGCTGAATTCGTCACCGAGGACGATTTCACCGTGGAACACGCCGAATTCGAGTTTGAAGTCGACCAGCAGCAGGCCGGCGTCGTCGAACAGCTTGCTCAGGACTTCGTTGACCTTGAGCGACAGTTCTTTCATGCGAACCAGTTGCTCGGCCTTGCCCCAACCGAAAGCCACGACGTGGGATTCGTTGATGAACGGGTCGCCCTTGGCGTCGTCCTTCAGGAACAGTTCGAAGGTGTAAGGGTTGAGCTTCATGCCCTCTTCAACACCCAGACGCTTGACCAGGCTGCCGGCGGCATAGTTACGAACGACGCATTCGACCGGGATCATGTCGAGCTTCTTCACCAGGCATTCGTTGTCGCCCAGCAGTTTGTCGAATTGGGTCGGCACGCCGGCTTCTTCGAGTTTCTGCATGATGAAGGCGTTGAACTTGTTGTTCACCATGCCTTTGCGGTCGAGTTGCTCGATACGCTTGCCGTCGAACGCAGAGGTGTCGTTGCGAAACAGCAGGATCAAGCGGTCAGCGTCGTCGGTCTT